>JBGPZN010000066.1:0-10951 GCA_041493815.1 Methylomirabilia bacterium | reverse complement strand
CTCGGGCTGCACGTAGGGCGCCACCCCGATCATCGTGCGCCGCGGCATGCCCATGAGGCCGAGCCGGTGCAGCGCGTTCGAGAAGATGACCATGCCGCCGACCCACAGCCACACCTGGACCAGCGCCAGGCGCCGGCTCCACAGCGCGCGCCCGCGCAGCATCGGCACCAGCCAGTACGTGATGCCCATGAAGGACAGCGTCACCGCGGTGCCGACCGTGAGGTGCAGGTGGCCGGGGATCCACGCCGTGTTGTGCACGAGCAGGTTCAGGCTGACCGAGGCGTTGATGAGGCCGCCGATGCCGCCGAAGGCGAACGTGATCATCGCCAGCACCTGCGCGGCCACCGAGGGATCGCCCCACGGCAGCCTGCCGAACCACGCCACCCAGCCGCGCCCGCCGCGCGCGCGGGCGCCGCTCTCCAGCGAGGCGACGACGTTGAAGAACGTGAGCAGGCTGGGGAAAAATACCGCGAAGGTCAGGAACGCGTGCACCAGCTTCCAGCCCTCGTGGATGCCGGGATCGGTGTACTGGTGGTGGAAGCCGAGCGGCGTGGACAGCACCAGGAAGAGCAGGAACGAGGCGCGCGCCATCGGATCGCTGAACAGCCGGCCCCCGGCCTGGCGCGGCACCAGCGTGTACCACGACGCGTAGGCGGGCAGCAGCCAGAAGTACACGATCGGATGACCGGTGAACCAGAAGAGCACGCGCGCCAGCAGCGCGTCGGTGCCGCCCCGGAGCCCCAGCGACCACGGGATCGTCATGAACAGCATCTCGGCGGCGAGCCCGAGCGAGGCCAGCGTCCACATGGTGAAGGTCACCAGCGCCATGAACGCGGGCAGGGGCGTCCGCTCGGTGGGATGCGCGCGCCGCCACGCGCGCCAGGTCAGCGCCAGGTTCAGCGTCACCAGCCAGGTGCCGACCACCACCAGCGTGAGGCCGACGTAGAACGCCCAGTGGGCCTTGAGCGGCGGATAGAACGTGAACATGACCGTGGCCGCGTTGCCGACCAGCGGGATCGCGGCCAGCAGCAGCCCGCCCGTCATGAGCCAGAACGTCAGCCAGCCCAGGCGCGGGGCCGCCAGCGGGGTGCCGAACGCCTCCACCGCGATGAAGGGCAGGAAGCCGCAGATGAAGAACGTCGTCCACACCAGCACGTTGAGCACGCCGTGCAGGCTGAGGCCGTGGTAGTACGACTGCACGACCGGCGCCAGCGCCGGATACACGTTGATCCCGGCGTGCTCCAGTCCCTGCGCCAGCCCGGTGAGGACGCCGCCCAGGAGCGCCAGCAGCGCCACGGTCAGATAGGCGGCGGTGAGACGGCCGAGGGTCGCCACCGCCGTCATCGCGCCGGCTCCACGATCACCTTGCCCCACATCGTGTGGTGCGCGATGCCGCAGTACTCGTGGCAGAACATCGGGTACTCGCCCGGCCGGTCGAAGCGCGTCGTCACCCGCGACATCTGTCCCGGCAGCAGCATCACGTTGACGCGTGCCCGCGGGATGAGCAGGCCGTGCACGACGTCCTTGCTGGTGGCGATGAACGTCACCGTCGAGCCCGCCGGCACCCGGATCTCGTTGGGCGCGAAGGTCCAGATCTGCGAGGTCAGCACGACCTCGTAGCGGCCGGGGCCCGTCTGCTTGACGCCGGGCGCGTCGAACGGCGCCGTCTGGGCGACGAGCGCCGGTGTCACGCGCCCGGCCATCGAGGGAAGGTGGATCCCGGCGCCAAAGGCGGTCACGGTCAGCGCGGCCAGCATCCCGATCGGGATCGCGATCGAGGGCAGGATCCACGCCAGCTCGTACAGATAGACGGTGGTGGGGGGACGTTCGCCCGGCTGGCTCATGGGCTCACTCGCCCCACAGGCGCATGTACGCGTTGAGCCACAGCACGGTGAGCGTCAACAGATAGAGCAGCATGAACACGAGCGCGCCCTTGGGGTGCTGGCTCTCGCGCATCCGTCGCTCCTCCTCCGCCGCTACCGGGCTCTCGGGTGACGGCCGGTCGAGAGTGAGCAACCGGGGTGCCACGGCGGATCGAAGGAAAGTCGCCGGCTTGGACCGCAGGCGTCGTTCGTTGGCTGGGGCGCCGCCGCCCCAGGCCGCCGCCAGCCGGGGAACGAGAGCCCCGCCGGGCGACGGGACGACGCGATAATCGGCGATGTCATGAGCGACCCGGCGGAGCGGCTGGCGCGGTTCGATCGCGAGGTGGCGTTGCGCGACGGCACCCACGCCCACATGCGTCCGATCCGGTCGGACGACGCGCCACGCCTGGTGGCGCTCTACGATCACCTGAGCCGCGACACGCGCTACCAGCGCTTCTTCTCGGTCATGCAGCGGCTGCCGCCCGACTGGGCCCGCTTCCTGGCGACCGTGGACTACCGCTCGAGGCTGGCGCTGGTCGTGGAGTCGCCGGACGACGCCGGCACGCTGATCGCCGTGGCGCGCTACGAGCCGACCGCCGAGTCCGGCACCGCCGAGGTCGCGTTCGTCGTGCAGGACGGCTGGCAGGATCGCGGGCTCGGTACGGTGCTCTTCAGCGAGCTGCTGGCCGTGGCGGAGCTGAACGGCATCCGGCGGTTCCGCGCCTGGGTCCTCGCCGACAACCGGCGGATGCTCGACCTCATCGCGCGGCTGGGTGAGGTGAGCCAGCGCTCGATCGAGCAGGGCGTGGTCGAGCTGAGCTTTACGGCGCGACCGGCGAGGTCGTCGGGAAGCTGAGGATGAACGTGGTCCCGGCGCCCGGCCGGGACTGCACGTCCACGGTACCCCCGTGCTCCTGGATGATGCCGTAGCTCACGGAGAGTCCGAGGCCGGTCCCGGTGCGCTTGGTCGTGAAGAACGGGTCGAAGATCTTGGAGACCTCCTCGGCCGGGATGCCCGAGCCGGTGTCGGCCACCAGGAGCCTGATCCAGCCCGGTCGCTCGGCCGGTCCCGTCTCGATGCGGATCTCGCCGCCCTTCGGCATCGCCTCCCTGGCGTTGGTGAGCAGGTTCATCAGCACCTGATGCAGGGTGGTGGCGTCGCCGAGAATGGGGGCCAGCGCGGGGTCGAGGCTGGCGACGATCTGCACGTTGTCGGCGGCCAGCGGCTTCCGCATGAGCTGCAGACTCTCCTCCACGATCGTGTTGAGATCGAGGGGCACCCGATCGCCGGGCGTGTGCCGGGCGAACGAGCGCAGGCTGCCGGCGATCCTGGCCACGCGCTGACTCGCCCGATGCAGCACCTGCAAGTCCTCCAGCACCTGGGGCGGCAGCAGCAGCTGCTCGGCGTCCAGCAGCATGACCTCGATGCGGGTGGTGATGATGCCGAGCGGATTGTTCATCTCGTGCGCGACGCCCGCCGCCATCGTGCCGAGCGCGGTGAGCTTCTCGTTCTGGTAGAGCACCTCCCGCTGGCGCTGCAGCTGCGCCTCGACACGCTTGCGCTCGGTGATGTCGGTGATGAACGCGATGGCGACGTCGCCCTCGGGCGAGTCGTCGACGTGGCTGAGGCTGATCTCGACCGGGAACTCGCTGCCGTCCTTCCGCCGGCCTGAGAGATCCAGGCCGATCCCCATCGGGCGGACGCGCGGCTGGGCGAAGTACTCCGTGCGATGCTCGACGTGGCCCCGGCGGATCCGCTCCGGCAGCAGGATCTCCAGGGGCTCGCCGAGCAGCTCGCGCCGCGGGTAGCCGAACATGCGCTCGGCGGCCCGGTTGACCAGCGTGATGCGGCCGGTCGTGTCGATCAGGATGATGCCCTCGGAGGCGGATTCCAGCACCGCGCGCGCGGTGTCTTCGCTCCGCCGGAGCGCCGCTTCCTTCAGCCGCGCGTCGCGCGCAAGCTGCTGCTCGGCCCGCTGATGCTCGGCGGCGCTGGCCTCCAGCTCGGCCACACGGCGGCGCAGCCGGTCGATCTCGGCGGCCAGCGACGTCTTCGAGTTCGGGGCGTCGGCCACGGCCCGACTATCGCCCAGGACACCGGGCCGGTGTCAAGGACGCCCGGCGCCGGCGCCACGCCGGGCTTCGGCTATGCTCGACCGCGTGCCGTCGTTGATCGCGTGGGAACATCTGGCGCTCGCCGCGCTCGTCTGGGTGCTGTTGACCGCCGGCTCGCTGGCCATCGTGCTGCGGATCGTGCTGGCGCTCCCCGAGGATTACTTCGAGGTGGACCAGCCGCGCCTCACGTCGTGGACGGCGACTCGCATCGCCCGCAACGGGGCGGGGGTGGTGCTCGTCGCCGTCGGCGCGGTCCTGTCCATCCCCGGCGTCCCCGGCCAGGGCGTGCTCACGATCCTGGTCGGCCTGCTCCTCGTGGACTTTCCAGGCCGGCAGCAGCTGGAGCGGGCGCTGGCGCGTCGAGCCCGTGTGCTGCCCGCGCTCAATCGCCTGCGCGCCCGCTTCAACCGCGCGCCGCTCCGGCCGCCGTCGCCCTCTCAGCGTAACGACCCGAGGTAGGCGGCCAGGGCCCGCACGTCGGCCTCGGTCAGCTCGAGCGCCGGCATGTGGGCGTTCGGGCGCTGCTGCGCCGGGTCCCGCAGCCAGCGGGCCAGGTACTCCGGCGGGTACTTGCGGCCCACCTGCGAGAGATCGGGGCCGATGGGCGTGCCGAACTTCCCGATGAAATGACAGCCGTAGCAGCCGTTGTTCTTGAACGCGGCCTCCCCGCGCTGGATGACCGAACCGGGCGGCGACTGGGCCACCGCGAGGCCGGCGACGGCCAGCAGCGCGATGGCGAAGACGATGGGCTTCATGGCTCCTCCTCTGTTGTCGACATCCGGCCGCGAACGTCGAGCGCGCGGGCGCCCGCGGCCGTGGCCAGGAGCGGGTTGATCTCGATCTCTTGAAGGTCGGACACCTCGCTGACGAGACGCGAGAATCGGCTGACGGTGTCGGCGAGCGCGTCGAGGTCGGCCGGCGGGCGGCCGCGGAAGCCTTGCAGCGCCGGCGCCATCCGCAGCTCGGTCAGCATCGCGCGCGCCTCGGCCGGGTCCACCGGCGCCAGGCGCGTCGAGGTGTCACCGAGAATTTCCACGAAGATGCCGCCGAAGCCAACCATGACGAGCGGGCCGAACTGCGGGTCACGGACCATGCCGAGCAACAGCTCGACCGCGTCGCCGCCGGCCATCGCCTGCACGAGGATGCCGTCGAGGCGCGCCCGCGGCCGCGCGCGGGCGACGCGCGCCAGCATGGACTCGGCGGCGGCGGCGACCGCTTCCGGCGTCGCGAGTCCGAGGACCACGCCGCCCACGTCGGTCTTGTGTGTGATGTCGGGCGACACGATCTTGATCGCGACCGGCGTGCCAAGGGTGCGCGCGACCTCCGCGGCCTCGACGGGCGTGCGGGCCAGTCGGGCCGGCACGACGTCGATCCCGCAGGCGTCGAGCAGCGGCGCGCCCTCGAGCAGGCCGAAGGCGCCGGCCGTCCGGGCCCCGGCGACGGCCGCCGCCAGCCGAGCGCGATCCAGCCGCGGCGCGGGTGTCGCCGACGGCGCCCGCCGCCGCTCGGCGAGCGTCACGGTGTGGGCCAGCGCCTGCACCGCGCGCTCGGGAAAGGGATAGCAGGGCACGCCACCCTCCTCGAGGGCCGTGATGCCCGGACGGACGCGGGCGCCGCCGGCGAAGACACCGAGCACCGGCTCCGGCCGGTCGCGGGTGGCGCCCAGCACCGCGCGGGCCACGCCGGCCGCATCCGTCGCCGCCTGCGGCGCGAGCATGACGACGAGCGAGGCCGATTCCCCGGCGAGCGCGTGAAGCGCGTCGCCGTAGCGCGAGGGTGTGGCGTCGCCGATGAGGTCCACCGGGTTCGTCGTGGCCGCGTGGGGCGGGAGCACGGCGGCCAGCCGCGCCCGGGCCGGCGCCGGCAGCGGCGCCACGTCGAGGCCGGCGTCGCGCGCGGCGTCGGTCGCCAGGATACCCAGGCCCCCGCCGTTGGTGACGAGGAGGACGCGCCGCCCCGGCGGCGTGCGGCCGGTGACGAGAGCCCGCGCGACGTCGAACAGCTCCTCCAGCGTCCTCACCCGCAGCGCGCCGGCCTGGCGCACGGCGGCGTCGAACGCGCGGTCGGATCCGGCCAGCGCGCCGGTGTGCGAGGACACGGCGCGGGCACCCTCGGCCGAGCGGCCCGCCTTCATCAGCACGCACGGCTTGCGGGCGGCCGCCCCCGCCAGCGCCGCGAAGAACGCGCGGCCGTCGGCCACGCCCTCGAGATACCCGAGGATCACGCGCGTGTCGGGATCGTCGGCGAGCGCGCCGAGGAGGTCCGTCTCGTCGACGTCGGCCTGATTGCCGAGGCTGGCGACAAGGGAGAACCCGAGGCGGTGCTCGCGCGACCAGTCGAGGATCGCCGTGGCGAGCGCGCCCGAGTGCGAGAAGAAGCCGAGCGGGCCGGCCGGCGGCATGCCGGGCGCGAACGTCAGGTTGAGCCGTCGCGCCGGGCGGATCCAGCCGAGACAGTTGGGACCGATCAGCCGTAGCGGCGCCTCCCGGACCCAGGCGCGCAGCTCGGCCTCGCGGGCACGACCCTCGTCACCCGCCTCGCGGAACCCCGCGCTGATCACGACCGCGGCCGGCACGCCCTTGGTGACGCACTGCTTGAGCGTGGGCAGCACCGCGGGCGCCGGCACCGCCAGGACGGCCAGGTCGATCGGCTCGCTCACGTCGAGGATCGAGGCCACCGCCGGCAGCCCCTGCACGAGGGGGCGGGTCGAGTTGACCGCGACGAGCCGGCCGGGAAAGCCGCCGGCCTTGAGGTTCGCCAGCACGCTGCCGCCCACCTTCGAGGGATCCGCCGACGCGCCGATCACGGCCACCGCGCGCGCGTCGAAGAACGGGCCGAGGCCGGGGCGGGTCACGACGCGGCGGGCGGCACGATCACGCCCTCGGGGCAGACACGGCCGTCGAGCGCGGCGCACTCGGATTCGTCGAGGAGCCGCTCGCGCGGCACGCCCAGCAGGCGCGCGGCGGCCTCGAGCGCATGGGCCCACGAGGCGCGGTTGACGAACAGCATCCCCTCGATCGACAGCGTGCCGCCCAGGTTGGTGAAGCCGAGTCCGAGCGTCGCCGCGCCCGTGTGCAACGGCCCGAGCGCGCCCAGCAGGCTCTCGGGCCGCGTGTGGGAGAGGAAGATCCTGGCGGGGACGCCGGCCGGATAGCAGCGCGTCACGACCTCGGGCGGGGCGGCGTGGCCACGCTCGCGCGAGTCGCGCGGCGCGCGGAAGCGCCCGGGCTCGAGCATCGCCACCACCGCGTGCTCGATCTCGCGCCCGGCGAGGCGCTCGGACGCGCGCAACGCCTCGATGAGCTGATAGGCGCCGACCGCGGTGAGGATGAGTCGGGCCCGCGAGGGCCGCAAGCCTGCCCACGTCAGCGGCGCGGCGCCGTCGCGGACGAGCGCGCGGGCCTCGTCGGCGGTGAAGAGATCGGGGATCGCCGAGCCCTTGGCCACGACCAGCGTCCAGATCTGGCCGCGCGTGGCGTACACCTCGCGGACGACCGCCGCCGCCGTGTTGTGGTCGGGCGGGAACACGACGCGCGAGACGTGCGAGGGCTCGGCCAGCATCGCCTCGGCCATGGCCGGGTCCTGGTGCGACTGCTCGTTCTTCGCGTTCTCCCAGGTGTGCGAGGTCAGCACCAGCGGGACCGACAGCCAGCCCGGCGGCCGCCCGGCCCGGCCCAGATGGTCGGCGAACACGATCTCCTGTCGCACGGCGCCGTGCATCTTGGCGCCGAACGCCTCGTAGGTGACGATGAGGTTGATCCCGCCCTTGTTGGCGAGCGCCGCGCACGCCACCGCTTCCTCGTTGAGCGCGGTCACCACGGCGCCGTCCACCGCCTCCGGGATGCCGGGCTCGGGGGCCGTCACCCGGAACTTGAGCGCCTCGAGCGTGCGCTGCATCCGGTTGGAGCGCATCTCGTCGGGGTTGCCGACGCGCGGCCGCAGGTGCGGGTTGGCGTGCACGATCGCCAGGAAGCCGTCGTCGACGGCCGTCATCGGCGAGGTGTGCGTCCACGAGCGGCGGTCGGCGCGGTCGGCCGGCACCGGCCGCCACGTCGGCTCCGGCACGCGGGGCAGCGCCGGCTCGCGGTTGGCCATCGCCGTGTCGCGCTCGCGCGGACGCTCGGCGGCGCGATGGTGCTGCAGCACGGCCGCCGTGGCGGCCAGCTGATCGGGCGCGACCCACAAGCGGCGCGCGGAGGTGTTGAACCGGCGGGCGGCCGTCGCGTCCGTGTGCGGGTTGGCGCCGAGCGGCAGGTTGTGGGCGAGGTTGGTGCCGGCGCCGTAGAAGCCCGCGCCCTTGGGCGCCACCGCGACGCCGTAGGGCAGGTGCACCGGATACCGCCGCCGGCCCTCGACGACCGCGCGTGCCGCCGCCTCCAGGCGCCGCTCGATCTCCCAGATCGCCCACGCGAACGCCGCCGGGTCCCGGCCGTCGAACACGATCGGATCGAAGCCGTTGAGCCGCAGGTGGCGCGTGAACCAGCGGATGCCGCCCTCCTGCGACATCGTCGTGCGCTGATCGATGCGGCGCCCGTTGGCGATCATGATCGGCGCGACCAGGCCGCTGTCGCTCGCGCGCCACCAGCGCGGCGCCCAGTCGCTGCCGCGCTGCTCCTCGAAGGCGCCGTCGGAGAGGAAGGCCACCAGCCGCTCGCCCGGCAGCGGCATGTGCACGTAGGAGAGTTCGGCGAAGCCGAGGTAGCCGCCCTCGGCGATGCCGCCGGCGGTGTGGGCGTTGACGTGGCTGCCGAGCGGCGAGTCCTGCCGGCCCTGATCGTCGAGCCGGTAGGCGTAGAAGTCGCGCACGTAGCGGGTGAGGCCGGCGTCGCTGACGTCGTAGCGCTCGGCGTGGGGGGGCCGCAGGTTGTCGAGCAGCAGGTTCACGGAGTCGACGGCGGCCACGCAGTGGCCCTGTCCCATGAGCCAGGCGCGCGTGATTCCGCTGAGCGCGTTGACCGCCATGTAGCCGGTGTAGGCGGGCACCATGTTGAGGCTGCCGCCGGTGTGGCCCTCCGGCACCGCCTTGAAGTCGTCCGGCACCAGCGCGCGGCCGTCGAGGTACACGTTGCGCGCGTAGGTCTCGTGGACCACCAGCCACATGGCTGCGCTGGCGATGCGGTCGGCCGCGTGCAGGATCTCCCACGCGCCCGGCCCCCGGCCGCCCTCGCCGCGCCCGCCCAGGGCTTCGACCATCTCGGCGACGCGGCGGCGCGTGAGCGGCGTGTGGCGGATGACCCCGTGGCCGGCGCTCCACGCCTGGCGCGGCTCGGTCGCGGTCGGCGTCCCGCCGTCGGCCCTCGTGGGACGCTCCGTCACGCGCCGGCGTGGGCCAGGCAGGCGGCGGTCTCGTGGGCGATGATCCGCTCCTCATCGGCGGTGACGACGAGCGCACGGACGGAGGAGCCGTGGGCGCTGATCACAGCCTCACCGCCGCGCGTCGCGGCGTTGCGGCCGGGATCGAGCGACAGTCCGCACCACTCGAAGCCGCCGGCGATGCGACGCCGGATCTCCGGCTGGTGCGCGCCGATGCCCCCGGTGAAGACGACGGCATCGGCGCCCTCGAGCACCGCCAGGTAGGCGCCGAGGTACTTCCGTGCGCGATGACAGAACACGTCGAGGGCCAGGCGCGCGCGGGCGTCGTCCCGCTCGCGGTCGAGGAGATCGCGCACGTCGCCGCTGCCGCCGGCCAGGCCGACCAGCCCCGAGCGCTCGTTGAGCCAGGCCTCGACCTCGGCGACGTCGGCGCCTTCCACACGGACCAGGTAGCCGATGAGCGCGGGGTCGACGTCGCCGCTGCGCGTGCCCATGACCAGCCCCTCGAGCGGCGTGAGCCCCATCGAGGTGTCGACCGAGACGCCGTCTCGAATCGCCGCCGCCGAGGCGCCGTGGCCGAGGTGCAACACCACCAGTCGCACGGCGTTCGCGGCGCGACCGAGCAGCGTGGCGGCCCGGGCCGTCGCCCACGCGTACGAGCTGCCGTGGAAGCCGAATCGGCGAATGCCGTGCCGGCGGGCCAGCTCCCAGGGGATCGCGTAGTGGGCGGCGCGCTCGGGGAGGTGGGCGTGGAACGCGGTGTCGAAGACGGCCACCATGGGAACGGCCGCCTTCAGCGCCGCCCGGGCCGCGCGAATGCCGGCGAGGCTCGGCCGATTGTGCAGCGGGGCCAGCGACTCCAGCCCCTCGACCGCCTCGAGGACGGCGTCGTCGATGAGCGTCGGGGCCGTGAAGCGCGCGCCGCCGTGCACCACGCGGTGACCGACGGCGTCGACGCCCGGCGCGCGCTTCGCGAGCCACCCGAGCACGCGGCCGACGGCGTCGGTGTGATCGGCGATCGGCTCGTGGAGCTCCTCGACGTGGCCGCCGAGCTCGAACGACAGGCGGGCTTCGGCTCCCAGCCGCTCGATCGCGCCGCCGGCGAGCGCCCGGGCGGCGGCGGCCGGGGCCCCCGGCTCGAGGGCGAGGAGCCGGAACTTCACCGACGACGAGCCGCAGTTCAGCGCGAGCACGTTCATCCGCGCACCAGCATCCAGACGCCGATGGCGATGAAGCCCAGCGCCGCTGCGACCCGGAGCCGACCGCCGTCGATCCACGTCCCGAGTACGGGGCCGGCCCCGACGGCCAGCCCGGTCGACAGGACGAGGGCGCCGGCCGCCGCCGCCAGCACGCCCCACCGACTCAGCGTCGCGTCGGTCGCGAAGAGCACGGTGGCCAGCTGCGTCTTGTCGCCGAGCTCGGCCAGGAACACGCTGACAAAGACCGCCACGTACGCTTTCATCACGCCTCAGCAGGGGAACGATCAGGCCTGCTCTCAGCAGTGTATGCCCGGGCGGGGCTGGTCGGGAGCCGGGGGCCGGATCGCTGGCGCGGCCGCCGTGCCGGAGCCGTCGCCGACGATCCGGCAAACCAGCTCGAGCAGGTCGTACGAGGAGAATGGTTTGGCGAGGAAGCCGGCGGCGCCCTCGTCGAGCACGAGG
>JBGPZN010000043.1:0-13141 GCA_041493815.1 Methylomirabilia bacterium | reverse complement strand
GCGCGCGGCCAGCGTGGCCACGACGGGCCCCACGTCGTCGGGCCGCAGCCGGCCCCGCGTGAGGCCGGGGATCGTCGGCACCGCCACGTCGAAGCCGGCCCGGGCCAGGAGCGCGGCCGCCGCCCGCACGCGCGGCTCGTCCTTGCCGGCCGGCGCGTAGCCGTGCACGAGCAGGAGCGGCACGGTGCCGATCCCCACCCAGCGATCGGCGGCGACGCCGGCGACGGGCAGCGACTCGCGCCGCGGCGCGGGGGTCAGCGCCGTCAGCGGACGCTGCTGGCCGGCCGAGAGGAACTCGACGAGGAACGCGACGGCGAGCACGAGGTCGCGGGCGACCCGGGCGACCGGAACGGCGAGGAGCGCGGCGACGACGAGGGCGAGGAGCCGGCTTACTTCCGGTTGACGCACTTCACGAGGCGCCATCCGTTGAACAGGTTGACCTTGGTCACCACCTCCGGCGTGAGCCCCACCTGATCGAGGAGCGGCATCATCGGCAGGTTCGACTTCCAGCCCAGCCGCGTGCACACCGGCGCCATCAGGTCCTCGACGAAGCCGGAGAGGCGCCGCTCGCTGCGGAAGTGGTTGAGGATGACCAGCGCCCCGCCCGGCTTGACCACCCGGCGCATCTCGCGGAGCACGCCCACCGGGTCCGGCACCGCGGAGATCGTGTAGGTGGCTACCGCCTTGTCGAACTCGTTCTCGGCGAAGTCCATGGACGTGGCGTCCATGACCTTGAGCGTGACGTTGGGCATGGCCAGCTTCTGGGCCCGCTCGACCGCCTTGTCGAGCATGTCCCCCGACAGGTCGATGCCGGTGAGCCGGCACGACGCCGGGTACAGCGGCAGGTTCAGGCCGGTGCCGATGCCGACTTCCAGCACCATCTCGTTCGGCTTGAGGCCGAGATGCTGGATGGCCGCACTCCGCCCCGGGGCGAAGATCCAGTCGAAGATGAAGTCGTAGACCGGCGCGTACAGCTCGTAGGCGCGTTCGACCTGCCTCTTCTCCAACGCTACGTCCACGTTCGTCCCTCCAGCGGTTTGGATTGGAGGTCGGTCGACAAACCCGGGGGGCCGATTGCCGGGTGAATTCTACCCGCCGCCCCGGGGCGTTGCCAAGAGGCTTGTGAGGCTACAGCAGGAAGCGCATCAGGAGGGTGGCGAGGCCCAGGAACGAGAAGAACCCGCACACGTCCGTGAACGTCGTGATGATCACACTCGATGCAATGGCCGGATCGACCCGGAAGGTCTTGAGCGCGATGGGCACCAGGGTGCCGACCACCGCCGCCACGACCATGTTGAAGACCAGGGCGAGGCCCAGGATGAAGGCGAGGAGCCAGCTCCCCTTCCACAGGTAGGCGATGACAGCAAGGACCAGGCCGTTGGCCACGCCGGTCATGAACCCCAGCCACACCTCTTTCCACAGCACCCGGCCCAGGACGCCGGCGGTCATCTGGCCCAGCGCGATGCCGCGGACCACCACGGTGGCGGTTTGGGTCGTACCAATGCCACCCATGGAGGCGACGATCGGCATGAAGATCGCCAGCGTGGCCAGCGTGCGGATCGAGCCCTCGAACAGCCCGATGACCGAGGCGGCCAGCACGGCCGTCCCCAGGTTGATGAGGCGCCAGACCAGCCGCCTGGGGAACACGCGCTGGGGCGGATCGAGCACGGTCTCGTCGCCGGCCACGCCGCCCAGCCGCTGGATGTCCTCGGTGGCCTCCTCGTGGATGACGTCGATGACGTCGTCCACGCTGATGGTCCCGAGCAGGCGGTGGTTGCCGTCGACCACCGGCACCTCGATGACGTTGTAGCGCTGCACGAGCCGCGCGACTTCTTCCTGGTCGGTGTCCACGGGGACGCTGGTGACGTCCTCCGTGCGAATCGCCCGGATCGGCACCGCGGGATCGGCCGTGAGCAGCCGGTGGAGCGGCACGAGCCCGACCAGATGATCGTGGTCGTCGACGACGTAGAGGTAGAACGCGTCGTCGCCGCTGGCGGCCTTGCGGATGTGCTCGATGGCCTGGGCCACGGTGGCGTTCTCGTGCACGGCCACGAACTCGCGCGACATGAGGCGGCCGGCGGTGTTCTCGGGATACTCGAGGAGCTCCTGGACCTCCTCGGACTTCTCCTCTTCCATGAGGTCGAGGATCTTGTCGGCTTGCTCCTTGGGCAGCTCCTCCACGACCTCGACGACGTGATCGGGCGGCATCCCGTCGAGGATCCGCGAGACCTCGTGCTCGTCGAGCGCGCGCACCAGCTCGAGCAGCGTCTGGTCGTCGAGCTCGGACAGCACGGCCCCGGCCTGGGTGGCGGGCAACAGGCGGAAGACGTGCACGCGCTCGGGCACCGCCAGCTCGCGCAGCGCGCTGCCGATGTCGGCGGAGTGGGCGTCCTCGAGGACCTGGACGAGGCGTTCCTCGCGGCCGCTGCCCAGCAGCTCCTTGATGGACTCGGTCAGCCGCGCGGTTTCCTCCACGCGCTACTCGCGGCCGCTGCGCAGCGCGGCCAGGAATCGGCTGGCGATGGTCTCGCCCACTTCGCGATCGTCGGTCGGCAGGCCGGCCGCCCGCCAGTCGCGCAGGCGCACGACCGCCTTGGCCATCGAGCGGTGGCCGCCGGCGCTGCCGAGGTCGGCGAAGGCGTCACGCACGACGTCGCCGGCCGCCCGCACGTAGCCGACGTTGCGCACGGAGACGTGCAGCTCGCCGTTCACGCGGCCGGACACGACCGACCACTCGGCGCCCTCGACCTGGAGCAGGAAGTCGGCGAACTGCGCCACCAGCTCGGGGTAGGCGACCGGCCCCAGGTGCACGAACATCACGCCGTCGATCAGGCGGCGCGCGGCCAGGCCGCGGGCCAGCACGTCGAGGGCGGCGTCGGGCAGCTCCGGCCGCTCGATGCGGCGCAGCGTGTTGCGGTTGGCCAGCGGGTGCAGGAACGCGAACGCCGCCATGTCGGCCCGGGTGGCGCTGCGCTCCAGGTGCAGGGTGTCGGTCTTGATGCCATAGAGCAGGGCGGTGGCCAGCCGCTCGCGGATCTTCACGTCGGCCGCGCGCAGGTACTCGGTGAGGATCGTGGAGGTGGCACCGTAGGAGGGACGGATGTCGCGCAGGCTAGCGCGCACCGGCGTCTCCTCGGGATGATGATCGATGACCAGATCGACGTCGCCCAGGGCCTCCTCGAAGAAGGCCGGCTGGGTGTCGACCAGGGCCAGCATGTCGTACTCCTCCAGCGCGGGCGGCTTCACCTGCTCGACGTTGATCTCGAGCAGCCGGGCCATCGCGCGGTTCTCGGGCCGGGTGATGGTGCCGAAGGTGGCGATGGTGGCCGACGACTTCGTCCGGCCCAGCAGCGTCTTGAGCGCCAGCGCGGAGGCGATGGCGTCGGGATCCGGATCGTCCTGCATCATGATCAGCACGCGCTCGGCGCCGCTGAAGTGCTCGCGCAGCCGCTGCACCCGCGCGCGGGTCGTTGCCCGCTCAACGGCGCCCTCCAGCACGTCGCTGGCCAGCGCCGCCGGCGGCAGCGTCACCAGCGGCTCGGTGGCGGTGGCGGTCTCGGCCACCACGACGAGGGGGGCGGCCGGCGCCACCCGGCGGATGGCGGCGATCACCCGCGCCTGCCGCCCGCGCTCCACCGCCACCAGCACCGGCTCGTGGCCGGAGCGAAACGCGCGGCGGTACAGGGCCTCGCCGTCGAGGCGGCCGGTCAGCGCCTCCCCGCCGTGCTCCTGGATGCGGGCGCGCAGGCGCGGCTGCTCCACGAGCCAGAGCGGCGCCAACCGGGTCTCGGTGAGGTTGGCGGCCAGGCGCCACAGAAAATCGTCCGCGCAGACGAACAGGCAGCGCATCGCTCTCCCTGAAAGTATGAACCTGGCGCCCGGCGAGACAAGCCCTATTCTTGGGCGAGCGTGGCGCGAAACGCGCGGTACGCCGGCGCGCGTTGCACGCGGCGGCGCAAGCCGACGTCGGTGGCCCGGGGCCCGGTGAGCGCACCGGGGGAGAGCACGCGGGCCAGTGCCCGGGCATCGAGCAGCCCGTGATCCAGCACGACCTGGCGCAGCGGCCGGCCCGTGGCCCGGGCCTGCTTGACCAGCTCGGCGGTCACGTCGTAGCCGAGATAGGGCGATAGCGCGGTGGCCTCGATCAAGCTGCCGGCCACCAGCGCCCGCGCGCGGCGGCGGTCCACGGCCAGCCCCTCGACGCAGCGCGTTCGCAGCAGCCGCACGGCCCGGGTGAGGATCTCCAGGGCGCCGGCAAGGTTGTCGGCCACGAGCGGCGTCATCACGTTCAGCTCCAGCTCGCCGGCGCCCGCGGCCAGCGCCACCGCGTGGTCGTGGGCGGCGACCTGAAAGCACGCCATCTGCACGGCCTCCGGCACCGAGGGATTCACCTTGCCCGGCATGATCGACGAGCCGGGCTCGACCTCGGGCAGCCGCAGCTCGGCGAAGCCGGTGTCGGGACCGGAGGCCAGCAGGCGCAGGTCGACGCAGATCTTCGCGAGATCCACCGCGATGCCCCGCAGGGCGGCCGCGGCGGCGAGCAGCGGGCGCAGCGACCACGCCGCCGCCACCGGGCTCGGGGCCGGGCGCAGCCGCCGGCCCACGAGGCGGGACAGCTCGCGCACCACGAGCGGGCGAAAGCGCGGGTGCGCGGTCAGGCCGGTGCCGACCGCGGTGCCACCGAGCGCGACGACGCTCAGCTCGTCGGCGGCGCCGCCGAGCGCGCGGCGGCCGTCGTCGAGCGCCTGCGCCCAGCCGCCGAACACCTGGCCCCACGTGATCGGCACGGCGTCTTGAAGGTGCGTGCGTCCGGGCTTGACGACGGTACGCTCGCGCGCGGCGTGGCGGCGCAGCGCCCGGACCAGCGCGGTCAGCTCGGCGTCGAGTGGCTCGAGCAGCTCGAGCGCCATCAGGCGGATCGCCGTGGGCGTGACGTCGTTGGACGACTGGCCGAGGTTGACGTGGCTGTTGGGATGGATCGGCACGTAGCGCCCGCGGCGGCCGCCGAGACGCTCGTTGGCGAGGTTGGCCACGACCTCGTTGACGTTCATGTGGGCCGGCGTGCCGGCGCCCGCCTGCAGCACGTCGATGGCGGCGGCGTCGGGCACGTGGCCGGCGGCGACACGCGCGGCGGCGCCGGCGATGGCGGCCGCCCACCGCGGCGGCAGCACGCCCAGCCGCGCGTTCACGCGCGCGGCGGCCTGCTTGATCTGCGCGTAGGCCCGGACGAGGGCCGGATGCGGCGGCCGTCCGGAGATCTGGAAGGTCCGCCGCGCGCGCTCGGTGAAGGCGCCCCACAGCGCGCGTCTCGGGACGGCGATCGACCCGAGACTGTCGCGCTCGACGCGCGTCGCCGCCCGCCCGCGCCGGCGGCGGCTCATGCGCGGCTCAGCTCCGCTGCAGCTCGGGCTGCGGGATGCGGGCGAGCTCGGCGGCCAGCAGGCCCGCCCAGCAGTAGATGTTGTACTCGCGCACGTGGGCGCGCAGCCGCCGCATGCGCGAGCGCCGCTCGAGCGGCTCGGACGTGAGCGCGTCGTGGATGGCCGACGCCATGTCCTCGACGTCGTACGGATTGACGATCCAGGCGTCGCGCAGCTCGCGCGAGGCGCCGGTGAAGCGGCTGAGGATGAGGCTGCCCTCGTCGTCGCCCTGGGCGGCCACGTACTCCTTGGCGACGAGGTTCATGCCGTCGTGCAGCGAGGTCACCATGCAGAAGTCGGCGGCCCGGTAGTAGCGCCGGATCTCGCTGTGGTCGTGGTGGCGCTCGCGGTAGACGACCGGCTGCCAGCCGCGCTCGCCCAGCTCCTCGTTGAGGGACCGCACCGCCTCCCGCACTTCCTCCTGCAGCGCCCGGTAGCGAGGGATGCGGCTGCGGCTGAGCGAGGCGATCTGCACGAAGGTCACGCGGCGGCGGTACTCCGGCCACCGCTCGAAGAAGCGCCGCAGCGCGCGGAAGCGCTCGGGCAGGCCCTTGGTGTAGTCCACGCGCTCGACGCCGATGCCCAGCCACTCCGTGTTGACGCCCAGCTCGGCCCGCAGGTGGGCGCGGGAGGCCAGCGGCTCTCCGTCGTCGGGCGCCACGCTGATGGGGAACGGGCGCACGTAGGTGCGATGCTGGCCGCGGACGACGGTGAAGTTCTCCCAGTCGACGCGCCCCTCGATCGTCCGCTCGACGGTCTCCAGAAAATTGTTGCAGTGGAACTGCGTGTGAAAGCCGATGAGGTCGGCGCCGAGGAGGCCGAGCAGGATCTCCTCCTGCCACGGGCAGATGCCGAACGCCTCGAAGTTGGGCCACGGAATGTGCCAGAAGAGCGCGACCCGGGCGTCGGGACGGCTCTGCTTGACGAGCTGGGGCAGCAGGGCGAAGTGATAGTCCTGGGCCAGCACGATGGGGCGCTCGGCCTTCTCCATCTCCTCCAGGAGCGTGCCGGCGAAGCGCGCGTTGACCGCGCGGTACTGCTCCCAGTCGTCGGCGCGGAACTGCGGCCGCTCGTGCACGATGTGGCAGAGCGGCCACAGGCCCTCGTTGGCGAAGCCGTAGTAGTAGCCGGCCTCCTCCTGATCGCTGAGCCACACGCGGCGCAGGGTGTAGGCGGGGTCGTCGGCCGGCAGCCCGATGCGCTCGCCGACGACGCGATCGGCGCTGCCGCTGCCGTGCGCCACCCACACGCCGCCGCAGGCCAGCATGATCGGCTCCAGCGCGGTGACGAGGCCGCTGGCCGGCCGCTGCTCGGTGATGTTCCGGCCGTCGTGAACGTGGCTGACCGGCTCCCGGTTGGACACGACGTAGATCGGCCGCTCGCCGAACCGGATCTCCACGAACTGCTTGAGGCGCTCCTCGGTCCACAGGCTCTCGCCGACCAGCCGTAGCCGCGCCTCCTCGGCGGCGGCCAGCCGGGCGCGGGCCAGCGTGCGGGCCAGGCCGGTGACCTCGGTGGCCAGCGAGCCGAACAGGCTGGCGTCCGCCTCCGGCGGCGGCGCCACCGCGTGTCCCGACTTGAGCTGCTTCGTCCACTCGGCGATGCGGGCCATCGGCCGCGTGACCGACCAGCGCACGACGATCCACGTGATGCCGGTCAGCAGCAGCATGAGCACGCCGATGCGGACGGCGGTGCGTTGCCACAGGTCCCACTCGCTCGATTCCAGATACTCCGCGTCCAGGAGCACGGCGGCGGCGCCGATGGGGCCGTCGTCCTGCTGCAGCGGCACCACGTGCACCAGCCGCGTGCGGCCGTTCACGGTGGCGAAGCCACGGGCGGCCTGGTTCTTCTGGATCGCCTCGCTGACCAGCGGCGAGACGGGGCCGAGCGCGCGCTTGACCTCCGGGCTCGACTCGATGACCGAGCCGAACGCGTCGTAGATGGCGATGGCGCGGTCCGTGCGGCCGAAGCGGGTGAGGACCCGCTCGTAGCCGGTACGGCTGCCGCGCGCGACCAGGCGCTCGGAGGCCTCGCGCACGGCGTCGGCGGCCAGGGCGGCCCGCCGGTAGAGGTCGTCGGTCAGGCGCTTCTGCTCGGCGTGGACCTCGTACCACGCGAAGCCGGCGCTGACGAGTAGTGTCGCCAGCCACAGCGCGCCCAGGAGTCGGATGAGGAACCGCATGGTGCAGCTACGCGCCGAACTTCGTCAGCCTCAGCGCGTTGGCCATGATCAGCGGCATGAGATGGTGCGCGGGGATCACCCCCAGCGTGCCGCCGGCGCAGGCGCGCTCGGTGAACGCGGTGACCGGATCCGCGCCGCAGTAGCGGCTCCACAGCAGCGCCGGCACCGGCTGCCAGCCGTGCGCGGCCAAGATCGACGGAGTGGCGTGGTCGCCGCTGACGACGAGCACGTCGGGACCGAGGTCGCGGATCGCCGGGATGAAGCCGTCGAAGCGCTCCAGTGCTTCCACCTTCGCGTCGAAGTCGCCGTCCTCGCCGGCCTTGTCCGTGTCTTTATAGTGCACGAAGAAGAAGTCGTAGGCCTGCCAGTGCTCGCGCAGCGTGGTGATCTCGTCGGCGAAGGTGCCGCCGGTCTTGAGCACGTCCATGCCGACCAGCTTGGCGAGGCCGCGGTACATCGGATAGGCGGCGATCGCCGCCGCCCGCAGCGCGTAGACCGCGGGGAAGCGCGGCAGCTCCCCAAGCTGATCGAAGCCGCGCAGGAGGATCATGTTGGCCGGCGCGGCGTCGGCGAGCCGGCGGCGCGCCTCGTCGACGAACGCGTTGATCAGCGCGGCGGCGCGGGCGGCCGCGGGGACGAGTGCGCGCACCGGCAGCGGCGGCTTGCCGAGCGCCTGTGGGTCAGTCTCGCTCAGCCCGCCCGACAGGCCGGGGCCGCGCAGCACCAGCACGAAGCGATGCTCCTTCACCGGCTCCACGAGCACCTCCACGCCCGGCAGGCGAATCGACCGCAGCCGTTCGGTGAGGCGCACGCAGACGTCGGTGGCGATGCGGCCGGCGCGTCGATCGGTGATGAGGCCACGGCCGTCGACGGTGCAGAAGTTGCCACGGGCGGCGAGGTCGCCGGCCCGGAGGTCGAACTCGATCCCGAGAGACTCCAGCACGCCGCGGCCCACCTGGTAGGCGAGCGGGTCGTAGCCGAACAGGCCGAGGTGGCCCGGCCCGCTGCCCGGTGTGATGCCAGGGGCCACGTGGCGCAGCAGGCCGCAGGCCGACGCCGCAGCCAGCGCGCTGAGGTGCGGCAGGCGCGCGGTCTCCAGCTCCGACCGGCCGGTCTCGGGCCGCGGCAGCCCGCCGAGCCCATCCAGCGAGAGCAGCACGATCTTCGTCGTGTTGTCGACCGCCAGCGAACGGATCAGGTCGAGCATGGCTCCCTCAGTGTACCTAGTCTCGCTAGGCCTCCTTGACCGGGTTCTCGAGCGTGCCGAGCCCGGTGATCTCCATCCGCACCACGTCACCGGCGTTCAGGTACACGGGCGGCTTCATGCCCAGCCCGACGCCGGGCGGGGTGCCGGTCGCGATGACGTCGCCCGGCATCAGCGTGATCAGGTTCGAGAGGTAGCTGACCAGGTACCGCACGTCGAAGATGAAGGTCTTGGTGTTGCCGTTCTGCATCTGCTTGCCGTTGACGAACGTCTTGAGGCTGAGCGTGTGGGGGTCCGGCACCTCGGTGCGATCCGCGATGTAGGGACCGATCGGTGCCGCCGTCTCGAAGATCTTGCCGGCCATCCACTGGCTCGTCACCATCTGGAAGTCGCGGGCGCTGGCGTCGTTGATGATCGTGTAGCCCCACACGTAGTCGAGCGCCTGCTCGCGCGCGACGTAACGCGCCGGTCGTCCGATGACGACGCCCAGCTCCACCTCCCAGTCGAGCTGCTTGGAGCCGCGCGGGCGCAGGATCGGCTCGCCGGGATCGAGGATCGCGTTCGACCACTTGGCGAAGATCGGCGGCTCCTTGGGGATCGCGTTGCCGGTCTCCTCGGCGTGGTCGCGGTAGTTCAGGCCGATGCAGATGAACTTGCCGGGATCGGCGATGGGGGCGTGCAGGCGGGCGGAGGCGGCCGGCACCGTGACCCACTCGGTGATCGCGGCGATCGCGTCCTGGGTGGCGGCGCCGCCCTCCAAGAACTCCCGCGTGGACGCGGGAACGAGCGTGGCGGCGATGTCCTGGGCGCGGACCACGCCGCGGCGCGCGAGGCTGGCGGCGAGGCTCGCTTGCAGATCGGCGATGCGGTCACCCTGCAGGACACCGACGCGGGGGGACTGGCCGTTGGCGGAAAACCGGACGAGCTTCATGGGATGGGTGCCTCCCGGCGGAAATGTGACGCGATTATAGCCTGAGGCTACTCGAGCAGCGCCTTGAAGCTCACGACGACCTTCTCGACGGCGGCGATCATCGCCTGGAGTGTTTCGACCATCGGCTCGCCGTCGATGACCGACGGCTCGCTGAGCGCAATGCCAAATCGGAACTGGATCGCGGGGTTGGGCTCGGCGTCGGGCGCATCGATCCACAGCTCGGCGCCCTCCATGGAGCCTGCGAGGTCTGGCGCAGAGCCTATGAGCGGTGGTGCGATGACGGGCGCGACGTTGACACTCTCGAGGTTCGATCCCACCGTCAGCAGCACACGGTGCTTGTCGATGTTGTCGAGTCGGTGGAGCCGCCACAACACGTCGTTCTCCCCGCGATAGGGCTTCAGGGCATCGATGGCCGTCATCGCTGCCGCCGGCATCAGCCTCGTCTCTTTCGTCTTGGCCGCCTCGTATTCGACGGCGGAGTCGGCGATCGGGAAGTACACGCGCTTGAACGGCCCCGGCCGACCCGTGCCGACGAGCACGAGGTGATATGCGAGATGGTCGAGGGCAGTCCTCGTGCTGTGAATGACGTCACCGGCGATCGCCCCGAGCGGGGCCGGTGTGTCGCGAACCTCGGTGACGCAGTAGATCAGCCGGCGGGTGTCAGGATCCCTCTTCACTCCGACCTTGTACGGCTCCGTGGCGAGGAAGGCCTATCACCGCGAGCCGCTCATCGGCTGTCATGTCCGTCAAACAGTAGCGCGGCATGCCAGGCATGGCTAGCAGGCGCCCGCGGGTAGATGTGACGCCGACTTAGGCTATGCCGGCGCCAGCCGGAGGGGCCTCGTAGAGCCGCTTCCGGGGTCCGGGAAAATTTGGTGGGCCGCCTCCCGGTCTTCGGGCGACAATGAGGGCCCCTGCGACGGAGCGCCGCCCGCGGCCTCCCGGGGGGACAGGACGACAAGGAGGCGGTCTATGATCACGCGGACTCGAATGGTGTCGGCGCTGCTCGCCGTGCTGCTGCTGGCCGGACCCCTGACGCCGCTCGCCGGCGCCCAGCAGCCGACCCAGCCGCCCGGCCCGGACCTCTTCCAGGAGACGCTCAAGGCCGAGCGGGAGAGCGAACGCTCGCGCGGCTCCTACGACGCCGGCGCCGTGGCCGTGAACGTGTTCCTGGTGCCGGGTCGCGCCATTACCTGTGTGCTGGGCAGCGTGGTGGGGCTCGTCGCGCTCGCCGCAACGCTCGGCACCGCCTATCGCGCCGCCTCGGCCGCGGTCCACGAGGGCTGCGGCGGCAAGTGGGTGGTGACCGGCGACGACCTGCGGCCGGACACCCGCCACCGGACCGGAATGGAATCCTACTGACAGCGTCGTCCTGAACCCGGCCGCTCGAACGCGCTGGCGTCTCACGCTCCTGTTCGTCGGGCTGCTGGTCGCGTTCGCGGCGGGCCTGTGGGGCACCGTCCTGCGGCCCGCCGCTTACGAAGTCCAGGGCGAGTTCGTCGCCCGCGCCGCCCCCGATCTCATCCTCGTTCGCCACCAAACCATCGCCCCCCTCGGCATGTCCGCGATGGAACAGATGGCCGTCTCCGTCGCACCGACCCAGGTCGACCCGCTCGCGCTCAAGCCCGGCGACCGCGTGCGCCTCGCAGTCCGCCAGGAGGGTGACCGGCTCATCCTCCTCCGCGTCGAGCGGCGATAGCGCGCGAACGCTCGCGTCTCGGATGCGATGTGGGGTGGCCCGGGTTCGGGGGTGGGGTGGGGTCTGTGCGACCACGAGGCGGCAGGTCGGGTCGGACCGGGGGCGGCTGGGCTCCATCCGGCTGGGCCTCGCCCGGTATCGGGCGGCGGGAACGAGTCTCACAGACCCCACCCCACCCCCGAACCCGAGCCGCCCCACATCGGCCGCGCGGCGCAACCATTCGCGTACGGCGGCACACGCTGCTGCACGACAGTAGTGCGGCCTATGGGCGATCGGTCGAGAGGGTGCGGATGTGGGCGACGAGGGCCTGGATGTCGTCGTCGCTGAGATGGTAGCCGAAGGCGGGCATCCCGGGGCGGCCGAGCGGCGAGCCGCCGTGCTTGATGATGTCGGCGAGGTAGCGGTCGGCGTGCGACGACATGCGCGCCCGGTCGGCGAGGTTGCCGGGGCGCAGCAGGAAGAGGACGGCGCGCCAGGAGCCGCGGCCGTCGCGGCCGTGGCACTCGACGCAGTAGGCGTAGTAGAGGCGCTCGCCTCGGGAGGCGCCGGCGGGTGGCCGGGGATCGTTCAGGAGCCACGCGAGGCCGCCTGCGAACAGGCCGATCCCCGCGATCGCCACCGCCAGGCTCGCGACGCCGCGGCGCATGGGCCGATTCTACGGCCGATCACGACGGGTCGCCGGCCTGACAGGAAATAGCTCTTGACAACAGTTTGTCTAAACGGTTAAACATACTCACCTTTTCGCCTGCTATGAAGGAGGGTCCCTCAATGAGCGACGGACGCCCTGTGCCCACGGACGTACCCAGTCTGAGCCGCCGTGGCTTTCTGAAGACGACCGGAGCGGGCGTCGCGGGAGGTGCGCTGGCGACGATGCTGGACGCCCGCCAGGCGCCGGCGCAGATCAAGGGAACGACGCTCCGCATTCTACAGTGGAGCCATTTCATTCCGGCGTACGACAACTGGTTCGATACCGTCTTCGTCAAGGAGTGGGGCGACAAGAACGGCGTGAAGGTACGCGTGGACCACATCCCGCACCTCGAGCTGCCCGCGCGGATGGCGGCCGAGTTCGCGGCCGGCGCCGGCCATGACATCATCATGAACGGCTCCTCGATCCTCACCCGGCTCTACTACAAGAGCCTGGCCGATATCAGCGACGTCTACGATTCGGTCGGCAAGAAGTACGGCGGCTGGATCCCGACGGCCGGCCCGCTGGTGCAGGTCGAGGGGCGCACCTACGGCATGCCGATGTTCTACATTCTGCTGCCGATGACGTGGCGCAAGGATCTGTTCGACGCGAACAACCTGAAGGCCCCGGACACGTGGGAGCTGGCGCGGGTCGCCGCCCGCACGCTGAAGCCGAAGGGCCACCCGACGGGCATCCAGTTCTCCCAGTGCGCTGACGCGAACCTGAACTGGCGCTCGCTGCTGTTCAGCTTCGGCGGCGCCGAGGCCGACCCCTCGGGCGAGAACATCCTGATCGACTCGAAGGAGACCCGCGAGGCGCTCCGGTTCGCCAAGGCGCTGTTCGACGAGGGGATGACGGCCGAGGTGTTCTCCTGGGACGACGCCTCCGACAACCGGTACCGGGCCTCCGGCGTGGCCTGCTGGATCCACGACGCCATTTCGGCCTATCGCAGCACCGAGGACACGAACCCGCCGGTCTTCCAGAACACGCACCTGGCGATGGAGCCGGCCGGACCGGGCG
>JBGPZN010000442.1:0-3269 GCA_041493815.1 Methylomirabilia bacterium | reverse complement strand
GTCGTAGTCGAGGCGGCGCAGCAGCTCGGCGAAGAGCGCGGGATAATCGCCGGAGTCGTAGACCGTGTTGACGCCGAACGACTTCGTGCCGCAGTCGTACGGCATCTCGTCGGGCCGGATCAGGTTGCGGCGGCGCAACTCGGCCGGATCGAGGCCGAGCCGGGCGGCGCCCTGGTCGAGGAGACGCTCGCGCACGAAGTTGCACTCCGGGCGGCCGGGCGAGCGCAACGTGCCGGCCGGCGTCTTGTTGGTCACCACCGACCACAGGTCGCACGCGTAGTTCGGCACGCGATACGGCCCGGGGAGCAGCGAGGCGCCGAACTCGGCCGGCACGAGCGCGGCCGTCCTCACGTAGGCGCCGATGTCGGCGTGCATCACCGTGCGGATGCCGAGGATGCGGCCATCGGCGGCGAAGCCGATCTCGATCTCGTACGTGACCTCGCGGGCGTGGTTGGCGGCCATGAGGTTCTCGCGCCGGCTCTCGATCCACTTCACCGGCCGCCCGAGCTTGAGCGCCGCCAGCGGCACCAGGATGTCCTCCGGATACAGCTCGCCGCGCACGCCGAAGCCGCCGCCGACGTCCACCTCGGTGAGCCGCAGCGCGCCCGGCGGGATGCCGAAGATCGGCGCCAGGATCGTGCGGTTGATGTGGATGCACTTCGTCGAGCCGATCAGGTGCAGCTCGCCGCCGCTCGCGGCCGGCGGGACCGCGACCAGGCCGCGCGTCTCCAGCGCTGCGGCCGTCTGCCGCGGGTAGTAGTACCGCTCGCGGATGACGACGGCGGCGCCGCTCAGCGCGGCGTCGGCGTCGCCCACGCGCATGGTGATGGTGGCGACGTTGTTGGAGTCGGTCCCGGCGAACAGGCGCGGGGCA
The DNA here is from genome assembly GCA_041493815.1 of Methylomirabilia bacterium. Taxonomy (GTDB): domain Bacteria; phylum Methylomirabilota; class Methylomirabilia; order Rokubacteriales; family CSP1-6; genus AR5. Next base: position 2,395 of record JBGPZN010000442.1, on the reverse strand, counting down.
CCCGGCGCCAGCGCGTCGGTCACCGACGGGCAGACCGGCAGCGTCTCGTACACCGCGTCGATCAGCTCGGCCGCGTCGCGGGCCACGTAGGGATCGTCGGCGACGACGAGGGCCACCGGCTCGCCCACGTAGCGCACCACGGTCCGCGCAATCGCCGGCTGCAGGTAGCGGTCGGTGCCGGCCGGCGCCGGCACGCGGTTGGGAATGATGGCGGCGGCCGGCACGTCGGCCGCGGTGAGCACCGCGTGCACGCCGGGCAGGTCGCGAGCACGCTTGGTGTCGACGGAGACCAGGCGGGCGTGGGCGTGGGGCGAGCGCAGCACGGCGGCGTGCAGCATCCCCGGCACACGCACGTCGTCCACGAAGCGGCCGCGGCCGGTCACCAGCGGCTCGCCGCCCAGGCGTGGATGCGATTCGCCGATCATCGCTGGATGGCGTCCCAGTGTCTGGTGAGGAGCGTCGCCACGTCGGCCGGCCGCTCGAGCTGCCACCAGTGCGAGCAGCCGGGGAACGACACGAAGCGCGCGCCGGTGCGCTGGGCCAGACGCTCGCCCCAGATCGGGGCCGCGTACGGGTCGAGCTCGCCCCACAGCACCAGCCCCGGCGCGCCGAGCTTGGCGAGGGCGGGCCCCCATTCCGCGCCGACCTTGATGGCCGAGCGGTAGAGGCGCAGGATGCAGCGCTTCATCGTGTCGTCGAGGTGCGCGGCCGCCTCGCGGGCGTCGCCCGCGGGCACGCCGGCCGTGGTCAGCGCGTCGCCCAGCGTGGCCGCGGTGAGTCGTTCCATCACCTTCTCGCCCACCTCGGGCGTCTGCCAGGCCTGGGCGGCCTTGTGCCACACGTACTCGGCGTCGAGCGGCGCGGCGCCGGCCGCCCAACTCCGCACGCGATCAGGCCGCAGGCACGCCGCGCGGATCACCAGCAGCGCGCCCCAGTCGTGGCCGACCAGATCGACGGGCCCGTCCTGGGCCACGATCTGGTCGACGAGCCAGGCGGCGTAGGCGTCCTTGGTGGAATCGAAGCCGGCGGGGACCGGAGCGCCGAAGCCCGGCAGCTGCAGCGTCATCACGTCGGCCCGGCCCAGGCGTGGGAGCACGGCATGCCAGACGCGATCGGTGTCGGGGACGCCGTGGACGAGCAGGACCGGCATCAGCGCGACCCGAACTGGATGACGGCGCCGCCGGCGACGATCATGCCCAGGCCGACCCAGGTCGAGATCGGCACGAGCTCCGCGAAGACGAACCGGCCGAACAACACGCTGACCAGCGCGAACACGGCGACGTACACGCCGAGCAGCCGCGAGAAGTCCCAGGTGACGGCGTTGACGAGGATGCCGTAGGCGGCCAGCATCACGCCGCCGAGCACGATCGCCGTCGCCCGCCCCCCGCGCAGTCCCTGACGGATGGTGGCGTCGCCGCCGACCTCGAGCAGCGCGGCGCCCACGAAGATCAGCCAGGCGAGCAGCGGCCAGCGCTCGCTCACGCCGCCACCCCTTCCACGATGCTCTCGCCCGAGCGCGGATTGACCACGGTGATCGATGCCACTCGGAGGCCAGCCTGCTCGTAGAGCACCCGCCACTGCGCTTCGGTGCGCTCCTTGCCCGGCAGGCTCACCATCATCAGCAGGTCGAGCAGCTTCGAGCCGGACGCGCCGGTGTCGCCCATCGGCGGCAGGACCTTGTCCGCGCAGATGATCCGGCCGGCGGCGGGCAGGCGGGCGCGACAGCGCTGGAGCACCTGCACGCAGCGGGCGTCGTCCCAGTCGTGGATGACCGTCTTGAGGACGTAGACGTCGCCGGGCGGCACGTCGGCGAACATGTCGCCGCCCACGAAGGTCACTCGCTCCAGCACGCCGGGATCCTCCTCGGCGGCGTGGCGCCGGGCGATGGCGATGACGTCGGGCCGGTCGAGCACCGTCGCGCGTACGTGCGGGTAGCGCTGCAGGATGGCCAGCGCGAGGTGACCGAATCCGCCGCCGACGTCGACGACCATCCGCGCGCGCGCGAAGTCGTAGTGCTCCAGCACGCCGCGCGTCGACTCCACCCGCGACTTCATCGCGCGGCCGAACTGCTCCTGGCGGTTGGGGTCGCCGGACTCCCACGGCTCGCGGCCGGTCTGGGCCTTGGACTGGTTCTGGCCCGTCCGCAGCGCTTCCGGCAGGGCGCCGATCAGCTTCCACCAGCGGCCGCCGATCAGCTCCACGAACGCGCTCACCGACGCCGGCGAATCCGTCGTGAGGACCTCGGAGAGCGGCGTGGGACCGAAACGGCCGTCGGGAGTCTCCGTGAAGATGCCGACGCTCGCGCAGGCGCGCAGGGCCCGCTCCAGGAACTCCGGCTTCGCGTCGACGCGGTGATCCTCGGTGAGCTGGCGGGCTGTGAGCGGGCCGTGCTTGT
>JBGPZN010000354.1:0-4033 GCA_041493815.1 Methylomirabilia bacterium | reverse complement strand
TCCCTCGACCCACCGGGATCGCGGTGGATCCCATCGACCACCGGCACGTCTGGGTCGGGCTGGAGGTCGACGGCGTCCGCCACAGCACCGACGGCGGCGACACGTGGACCAAGGTGAACGGCCAGATCCCCAACCCGGACGTCCACAGCGTCTTGGTGGTCGCGGGCCCGCCCAAGGCGGTGTTCACGGTCGTGAACGACGACGTCTGGCGCAGCACCGACGACGGCAAGACCTGGCAGGCCGCGCGCGCCCGCGAGGTCTTCCCCTGGCACTACCCGCGCGGCATCGCGGTCAAGCCGAACGATCCCAGGACGGTGTTCGTGACGCTCGGTGACTCGACGCCGGGCCGCATCGGGACGGTGATGCGCTCGCGTGATGCGGGTGCCACGTGGCAGAGCCTCGGGCTCCCCGTCCAGCCCAACTCGGCCATGTGGACCGTGAGCACGTCCGCGTCCGCTCCCGACACGGTCTTCGCCGCCAGCCGGTACGGCTACCTCTATCGCAGCGACGACGGTGGGGATTCCTGGCGCAAGCTGTGGCGTGAGTTCGGCGAGGTGTCGTCGATCCTCTGGGTCGCCGAGCCATGAGACACGGGTGGCGCGCGTTCGACGCCGATACGCACGTCAACCCCGCCGCGGAAGTTCTGGAGCGGTACGTCGATCCGGACTTTCGTCCGCGGTTCGCCGAGCTGGCGCCCCATCGAGTGCCTACGGGCAAGATGATCGGAGGCACTCCCGACACGCATCAAATCCGCGTCGGCACGAAGCTCTACCGGCGCGTCCTCGGCGCCGCCGGCCCCGACGCGTCGTTCACCGGCCGAGCCACCCACTGGATGGGCACGAAGCAGCCGAGGGTCGGCGTGCAGGACGATCAGGCCGAGAACCGCGTCCAGGACATGGACGACGAGGGGACCGACGCCCACTTCCTCGTCCCGACACTCTGGGTCAGCGTCGTGGGTCTCCCGCAGGTCGAGCTCGAGGTCGGATTGATCCGGGCCTACCACCGTCACGCCGCCGACTTCTGCGGCCAGTTTCCGACGCGCCTCAAGACCGCGATCGTCGCCTCCACGCGCGCCGTCGACGAGGCCGTGCGGGAGATCAAGCAATGGGGCACCTCGAAGTGGGCGGTGGCGGTCATCCCCCTGCTCGGCAAAGACATGCCGGTGGACCATCCCGACCTGGAACCGATCTGGAAGGCTGCTCAGGAACACGACCTGGCGGTCGTGCACCACAGCAACACGTGGAACCCGCCGTACTTTCCCGCCTACCAGGACGTGTGGGACAACATCTTCCTCGGGCGTCTGGCGTCGCACCCCTGGGGCGGGATGCGGTTCATGGCCGCCTTCATCGGCGCCGGAATCCTGGACCGCTATCCCAGCTTGCGCATGGGCACGCTGGAGTGTGGCTTCGGCTGGCTTCCGTTCTGGGCGAAGCGTATGAACGAGCAAGCGGTCTACGTCGGAGGCATCGCGCCACTCAAGCACACGCCCAGCGAGTACATCACCAGCGGCCGCGTCTTCTGCACGATCGAGCGCCATGAAGGCGAGGAGCTGTTCAATTTCGTGTCGAGCGTGCTGGGCGACGATGTCCTGATGTACGCGTCCGACTATCCCCACTCGGAGTGTCAGTTCCCCAACTCCGTCGACAACATCCTGAGCTGGTCGAGCCTCAAGCCGGACACGATGCGGAAGCTGCTCTGGGACAACGCCGCCCGGTTCTACAAGCAGACGTGAAGGCACGCGTGAGCTTCGAGTATCACGAGCCGACCTCGCTCGGGGAGGCCGTCGACCTCGGCGCGCGCTTCGGAGACGAGGGCCGGTTTCTCGCCGGCGGCACCGATCTCATCATCCAGATCCATCGCGGCAAGCTGCGGCCGGGCCACCTCATGAGCCTGCACCGGGTGCCCGGGCTCGACGCCATCGACGCCAACGGCGCCGTGCGCGTGGGGGCGCTCGTCACCCACCGCGCGCTCGAGCGCTTCCCGGCTTTCCAGGGGCGGCTGCGGGCCCTGGTCGAGGGCGCGGAGGTCGTGGGCGGTCACCAGGTGCGCAACGTCGGCACCGTGGGCGGCAACATCGTCAACGCCTCCCCGGCCGCCGACGTCGTGCCGGTGCTTCTCACACTCGACGCCTCGGTGACCTGCCTCGGCGCGGACGGCGAGCGCACCCTGCCCCTCGAGGAATTTCTCGTCGGCCCCGGGCGGACGGCCCGCCGGCCGGACGAGCTGCTCACGGGCGTGCGCTTCGCCGGCCTCGCCCCGCGCTCCGCCACCGCCTTCCTGAAAGCCGGCCGCCGCCGGGCGATGGAGATCTCGGTGGTGTGCGTGGCGGCGCGGCTGACGCTCGATGCCGGCGGCGAGCGGTGCCTCGAGGCGCGCCTCGCGCTCGGTGCCGTGGGGCCGCGGACGTTGCGGGCGCACGAGGCCGAGCGCTTCCTCGAGCACCGCGTTCTGACCACCGAGACGCTGCGGGAGGCGGCCCGGCTCGCCGCCGCCTGCTGCCAGCCCATCAGCGACGTGCGCGCGTCCGCGCGCTACCGTCAGCTGCTCGTGACGACGCTGGTCCCGCGAGCGCTCGCGCGCTGCGTCGAGCGCATCCGGGAGGCGGTCTCGTGAGCACGCTCGCCCTGACACTGACGATCAACGGGGAGCGACACGAGATCCTCACCGAGCCCCACCGCACGCTGCTCGAGGTCTTGCGCACCGACCTGGGCTTGACCGGGACAAAGGAGAACTGCCTGGAAGCGGAGTGCGGCGTGTGCACCGTGTTGCTCGACGGCGAGGCCGTGAACGCCTGCATCCTGCTGGCCGCGCAGTGCCCGGGGCGCGACGTGCTCACGATCGAGGGGCTCGCTCGCGACGGCGAGCTCCACCCGCTCCAGCGCGCGTTCATCGACCACGGCGCCGTGCAGTGCGGCTACTGCATCCCCGGCATGATCCTGTCCGCCCACGCCTACCTGGAAGCGCACCCGTCGCCGACCGACGACGACGTGCGCGCGGCGCTCGCAGGCAATCTCTGCCGCTGTACCGGCTATCAGAAGATCGCGGAGGCGGTGCTCGCCGTCGCCCGCGATCGTGCGGCCAGGAGGTGACGGTGATGGCCACCATCGAGCCCCGCGTCGTCGGCAAGTCGCTCCCGCGCATGGACGGCGCCGGGAAGGTGACGGGCACCGCCATCTATGCCGCGGATTTCGCGCTGCCCGGGATGCTCGTCGGCAAGGTCTTTCGCAGCACGGAGCCGCACGCGCGCATCGTGCGCGTGGACACGGCGCGGGCGCGCAGCCTACCCGGCGTACGCGCGGTCATCACCGCCGCCGACGCGCCCGACGTCCGTTACGGCGGCGGCGTCCAGGACGAGACGGTGTTCGCCCGGGGCAAGGTGCGCTACGCCGGCCAGCCCGTCGCGGCCGTGGCGGCGACGACGCGTGAGGCCGCCGAGGCCGCGCTGGCGGCCATCGAGGTCGTCTACGAGCCGCTGCCCGCCGTCCTCGACCTCGAGGCGGCGCTGGCGCCGGGCGCCCCGCTGATCCACGAGGAGTGGGCGAGCTACTCGGCGATGCCGATCCTTCATCGCGACGGCAACGTCTGCCACCGCGCGCGGATCGTCGTGGGCGACGTCGAGCGCGGGTTCGAGGAGGCGGATCGTATCTTCGAGCACCGCTTCCGCACGGGCATGGTCCACCAGGGCTACACCGAGCCGCGCGCGGCGGTGGCCGCGTGGGACAGCTCGGGCCAGGTCACGGTGTGGTCGAACACGCAGCTGCCCTTCGAGGTGCAGAACACGCTGGCCGAGATCCTCCAGATGGCGCCGTCGAAGATCCGCGTGGTGGTGCCGGGCATCGGCGGTGGCTTCGGCGGCAAGCTGCGCGTGGGCGTGGAGCACGTCGCGGCCTTCCTGGCGAGGGTGACGGGCCGACCCGTGAAGGTCATCACCACCAGCGAGGAGGAGCTCACCGCGGCGTACCCTCGCCAGGGCACCGTCATCGAGCTGAAGACCGGTGTGACGAACGACGGGCGCATCACCGCGAAGGCCGGG
>JBGPZN010000584.1:0-2297 GCA_041493815.1 Methylomirabilia bacterium | reverse complement strand
AGCTGGTGCGCTCGCCCATCCCGACCCACTTCTTCCAGGTGCTCGCCGACGAAGCGGTCGCCGTCATGCCCCACGACTACCTGGCGGTGTGTCTGGAGGATCAGGACAAGGCCGGCTATCTCGTCCACTCGCTGTCCGCGCTCGACGGCCCCGGCCCCGCCGCGCGTCCGTTCTCGACGCACGAGGGGCTGCCGGGCCGGGTCATGCGCGAGGGCCGCCCCTGCGTGGTCGCGAACATCGCCGACGCCGACGAGACGATCTTCGATCTCGAGGGCGCTCTCGGCGGGGCCGGGCTGCGCGCGGGGCTGGTGGTGCCCATCCGCCGCGGCCTGGACGTGCTGGGCGCGCTGTTCTTTGCGGCCCGGCCGCCGCAGACGTACGACGAGGCCGACGTCCAGATCGCCGCGCTCCTGGCCGCGGGGTTGTCGGCCGCGCTCGAGACGTCGCTGGCGTATCAGGCCGCCTCCGACGAGCGCAGCACGCTGGCCGCCATGCTGGCCAGCACCGCCGACGCGGTGATCATGATCAACCAGGCCGGCGTCGTGCTGCTGGCCAACGCGGCGGTGCGGCCGATGCTGGGGCTGGCGCCCGACGCCATCACGGGGCGGCCGCTGCTGGAGGCCGTCGACTACGTGCCGGTGCGCCAGCTCTTCGCGGGGGCCCGGCTGGGGACCTCGGAGCTGCCGCTGCCCGACGGGCGCACGGCCCAGGCGAGCCTGGTGCCGGTGACCACGCCGTTCGGCGAGCCGGTGGGGCTGGCCGCGATCCTGCGCGACATCACACTGCTCAAGAACCTGGAACAGATGAAGAACGACTTCGTGAACACGGTCTCCCACGATCTGAAGAACCCCATCACGGTCATCGCCGGCCTGTCCGACCTCATGCTGCGGGCGGGGCCCGACGACGCGCGCCACCAGAGCCGCTGCCAGGACATTCGCGACACCGCCCAGCACATGGCCGAGCTGGTCTCGGACCTGCTCGACCTCGGCAAGATCGAGGCCGGCCTCGACCCCTACCGCGAGGCGACCGACATCATCCCGCTGGTCGGCGAGGCGCTGCGGATGGTGACACCGACCGCCGAGAACAAGCGGATCACGCTGCACGCCGAGCTGCCGGGCGAGGCCTGGGTCTCCGTCGTGGCCAGCCGCATCCGCCAGGCGCTGATCAACCTCATCGACAACGGCATCAAGTACACCCCCCAGGGCGGGCGGGTCACGATCGCCGCGGTGTTCTCGGCCGGCTCCGGCGGAAGCGGGATGGTGACGATCCGGGTGACGGACACCGGCATCGGCATTCCCGCCCGCGACCTGCCCCACGTCTTCGACAAGTTCTACCGGGTCCAGAGCACGTCGACCCACGGCATCTCCGGCACCGGCCTCGGCCTGGCCATCACCAAGAGCATCGTGGAGACGCACGACGGCCGCATTCGCGTCGAGAGCGTCGAGGGCGCGGGGACGACCTTCGTGGTGGAGCTGCCGCTAGCGTAGAATCGCGGCGATGCCCGGCTTCGAGGACGTCAACTACTACTTCCGCAAGGCGGCGCGCATCATGGACCTCTCCGCGCACGTCGAGCGGATGCTGGTGACGCCCTTCCGCGAGGTCAAGGTCGACGTGTCCATCACGCTCGACAACGGCGAGCTGGGGACCTTCATCGGCTACCGCGTGCAGCACGACAACAGCCGGGGCCCGATGAAGGGCGGGCTGCGCTATCACCCCACCGTCGACATGGACGAGGCGCAGGGACTGGCCTCGCTGATGACGTGGAAGACGGCGGTGGTGAACCTGCCCTTCGGCGGCGCCAAGGGCGGGATCGCGGTGGACCCGGCCACGCTGACGCCGCGCGAGCAGGAGCGCCTCACCCGGCGTTTCGTCCAGCAGATCCACGACATCATCGGCCCCCAGCGCGACATCCCGGCCCCCGACGTCAACACCAACGCCCAGGTGATGGCCTGGATCATGGACGAGTACTCGCGCATCCACGGCTTCTCGCCGGCCGTGGTGACCGGCAAGCCGGTCGACCTCTTCGGCTCCAAGGGCCGCGAGGAGGCGACGGGACGCGGCGTCGTGATGGCGCTGGAGGAGCACCTCAGGGACGCCCGCCTCGGCGAGGCCCGCGGCAAGACGTTCGCGGTGCAGGGCTTCGGCAACGTCGGCTCGTGGACGAGTCGCTTCCTGCACGAGCGGGGCGCCCGCGTGGTGGCGGCGTCGGACGCCCGCGGCGGCGTGCACAACGCCGAGGGCCTCGACGTGCCGGCGCTGCTCGCCCACGTGCGGGCCACGCGCTGGATCGAGGGGTT
>JBGPZN010000606.1:0-2211 GCA_041493815.1 Methylomirabilia bacterium | reverse complement strand
GGTCACGGCCGCGGTCGTCGAAGCGCTCGATTCCCGGATCGCCGCTGCGCTGGACCGACGGCGTCCGCGCCGGCGGCGGCGCCTGCGGCCTGGTGCTCGCGTTGACGCGCAGGTCGGCGGCCTCGGCGGGACGCATGGCCACCGCGGGAAGCGTCAGCACCGCCAGCGAGAGCGCGAGAATCGGAACGAGTCGCATGCCCGGCCTCCTCATCACCGAAGACTTCCCCGAGCGCCTATTCGCGGGCTCGCGTCGCGCTACCAGCCGGACGCTTCTTCCAGCGTGCGGCGATACCACGGGGCATCGGGGAAGGTGATGGGGCGCACGGCCGGGAGCGTCACGCCGACCTTCCGGTAGGCCTCGAGGTAGGCACGGGCGGTGGCGGCGTCGCCGACACCGCCGAGGGCCGTCGCCATCGACTCGGGCACCGCGCCGTCGCGGTCGAAGGCGCGCAGCCCCTCGCCGAGGCCGCCGGCCTCCATCATCGCCCGATAGAACGGCAGCGCAGCGTAGCGGGCCAGCTCGCCGCGGAAGGCGGCCCGCGCCGCCGCCGCGTCATCGGTGACGGCGAGCGGGACCGCGGCCATGATCTCGAAGCCGTCGAGCGTCTTGCCGGCCCGGCGCCGGCCCCGCTCGATCGCCGGCCGCGCCACGTCGCGCACGTAGTCCGGCGGGCACAGCCACAGAATCGCGCCGTCGGCGATCTCGCCGGCCAGCTCGCACATCCTGGGCCCGAGCGCAGCCAGGTAGATCAGCGGGGCGGGCGGTCGCGTGGGCAGCGCCAGGCTCCAGTGCACGCGGTAGTGCTTGCCCTCGAAGGCGGCGCCGGCGCCCAGCGCGCCGCGCAGCACGGCCACGTACTCGCGCATGACCGTCAGCGGCTCGACGACCGACAGGCCGAGCATCGTCTCGATCGAGGACCGATGGCTCACGCCGATGCCGAGCCGGAAGCGCCCGCCCGTCAGCTCGGACAGCGTGAGCGCGGCCTGGGCCATCGCCACCGGATGGCGAGGATAGATGGGCACGACCCCGTTGCCGAGGCCGAGGCGCGTGGTGGCCGCCCCGTAGGCCGCCAGAACGAGGAAGGAGTCGCGGCCGAGGCCGTGGGTGACCCACACGCTGTCGTAGCCGAGCGCCTCGGCCCGGCGCGCCAAGTCCACGGCCGCCGCCAGATCACCGCCGGGAGACAGGAAGGTCGCGAGCTTCATCGGCGTGTCCCTACGAACTCGCGGCGGATGCTGACTTCCATGGCGTCGTCGCCGAAGTCGTGCTCGCGCGACTGCCACGGTCCGCTCGGGTCGCGTACGTAGTCGAGATACGGAGTGACCTCGCGGCGGAAGACGCCGGTGTTGTCGGCGACGACGACGGCGCCGGCTCCCAGCTTGGGCTCGAGCTGGCGCAGGTAGTCGAGGTAGTCCTCCTTGCGCGCGTCGATCAGCACGAAGTCGAAGCGGCCGGACAGGAGCGGGATGACGCGCAGCGCGTCGCCGACCACGACGCGCACCTTGCGGGCGAGGCCGGCGCTCTCGGCGTTGCTCTTCACGAACTTCGCCAGGTACTCGTTGGCCTCGATGCAGGTGAGCCGCCCGCCCGGCGGCAGCGCGCCGGCGATGAGAATGGCGGAGTAGCCGAGCAGCGAGCCGATCTCCACCGCGCGGGTGGGCCGGTGGCGGTCGATCAGGCGGCGGATCACGCGGCCCTTGGCCCGCCCGACGTTGGGGATGGTCCACAGGGCCGTGGCCCGGTCCATGACCGCGAGCATCCGCCGCGCTTTCTTGGTCATTTGGAGCGGGGGTACGCGAGCACGGGTAGAGACGCAGGTGGGCTGTTCTGGGTGCGCGTGGCTCCGACACGTGCAGTCAACTGTTCGATGGCCAATCTACCCACGTGGCAGTCGTCCGGCAACGGTGTCGGGTACGGGGTAACGGCGGGTCGACGGACCGGCCTTGATGATCTGCCCGGGCAGCGCGCGGCCGATGATCTGCTCGATGCGGCGCGAGACGGCGACGAGGCGGTCGAGGTCGATGCCGGTGGCGACCCCCATCGCGTGCAGGCAGTGCACGAGGTCCTCAGTGCAGACGTTGCCGGAGGCGCCGGGCGCAAACGGGCAGCCACCGAGGCCGCCGATGGAGGCGTCGAGGTTCGTCACGCCGTATTCGAGCGCGGCCAGGATGTTGGGAATGGCCATCGCCCGCGTGTCGTGCGTGTGCAGC
>JBGPZN010000642.1:0-2043 GCA_041493815.1 Methylomirabilia bacterium | reverse complement strand
TTGTCGACGTTGTAGTGGGCGACCGTCCCCAGCCGCTCGAGGTACATCCGGTTGAGCGCCACCGCGATCGCCTCGACCAGGGAATCGCAGATCGTGTCGGGGTGGCCGATGCCCTTGCGCTCGACCATCTCGACGCGGCGCATGCCCACAGGCCGCTCCGCCAGCGCCTCGACGACGATGGCCGCGTGCCGCGTCACCGGTAGGTCTCGTCGGCCGGCCAGCCTTCCGCGCCGATGAGCGGTACGAACGCGACGTCCTCGAGCCGCTCCCGGTCGTACGTCTCCTCGCCGGTCCGGACGACGCGCACCAGCCGTTGCGAGCGCGTCGTGGGTCCGACCGGCATGATGAGCCGGCCGCCCACGGCCATCTGTCGCAGGAGTGAGCGGGGGACGTCCGGGCCTCCCGCCGTGACGACGATGGCGTCGTACGGCGCGTGCTCCGGCCAGCCGAGCGAGCCATCGCCGTGCCGGACGTGGACGTTCGCGAATCCGAGCTCCTCGAGCCGGCGCCGCGCCGACTCCGCCAGCCGCTCGAGGCGTTCGATCGTGTAGACCTCGGCGGCGATCACGGCGAGGACGGCGGCGGCGTAGCCCGAGCCCGTGCCGATCTCCAGCACCCGGTCGCGCGGCCGCAGCTGCAGCGCTTCGGTCATCGCCGCGACGATGTAGGGCTGTGAGATCGTCTGCCCCTCGCCGATCGGCAGCGGCGTGTCGTCGTACGCGCGGTGCGCCCGGTCACCGGCGACGAAGTGCTCGCGAGGGACCTTGCGCAGGGCGGCGAGGACCGCGGGATCGCGCACGCCACGCCGGACGATCAACTCGACCATGCGTTCTCGCTCGTCGATGAAGCTCCGGCTCCGGCGCCTCCCGGTGATCTCGTCGCGGAGCAGTCCGGCGGCGTACCGGCGGGCGCGCCGGCTGATCTCGCGCTGCTCGTCGGTGCCATCGGCCAGCACCGACCCCCGATCGAGCTGGGGTTCGTCGGGCCTCGCGGCCTCGGCGGCGCCGGGCTCACCCGCCAGGAAGCGCTCGCGGATCATGTCGACGATTGCGGCGGCCGCCACGTCGGCGGTCTGGGCGGTGGTGTCGACCCGCAGCTCGGGCGCGAGCGCGAACTCGTACTCGACGTTGACCCCGGGAACACGCGCGCCTGTCCGCCTCGCCCGCGCGTAGATGCCGGCCGGCGCCGCGCCACGTGGCCGCGCCGCCTCGCGCTGGCGGCACACCTCGAGCGGGCAGACGAGCTGCACCTCGGCGAAGCGCGGCAGCGTGGCCCGGGCCAGGTCGCGCCAGGCCCTCCGGTGCGCGGTGGCGTCGAAGATCACCGGGATTCCGGCATCGACGAGGCAAGCGCCGATGTAGATCAGGGCCCGGTACACGGCCTCGCGCTCGGCGTCGGTATACGTGGCCGCCGGCGTGATGACGCGCCGGATCGCGTCGAGCTCGAGCACGTGCACGTCCTCGCCGCCGGCGTGCAGCGTCTGGGCCATCGCCCGCGCGATGACGGACTTGCCGCTGCCGGGCGGGCCGGTGATCCAGACCGCCCAGCTCATCGCGCCCTCGCGGGCTGGCCATCGAGGACCGCCCGGCAGTCGGCCAGGGCCTCGGCGTGCGCCGCCGTGTTGCCGGCCAGGAACGGCATCGGCGACCCGCCGTACGCCGCCGCCTCGGGAGGGAACACAGGCTGCCCGCTTGGACCGGTGATCGTGCCGCCCGCCTCCAGCAGGACTGCGGCTCCGGCGGCGAGATCCCAGAGCGTGGCCTTGTGGTCGAGGACCACGTCGAGGGCGCCGATCGCCGCGTAGGCGAGGTGCAGCGCCACCGAGCCGAATCCGCGCAGCTTGTAGCGCCGCAGCCAACCGATCGTCGCCGGGGCCAGGTCGGGATCGAGCGGAACGCGTACCGCCACGTTGGAGGCCGGCGTCAACGGCCGTGGGGGCAGGGCCAGCGTCCGGCCACCGGCGACGGCACCGTGCCCGCGCATCGCCGAGCAGGTGAAGCCGGTACTGGGATCGTGAATGACCCCGGCGTGAGGCAGGCCATG
>JBGPZN010000639.1:0-2046 GCA_041493815.1 Methylomirabilia bacterium | reverse complement strand
GACGTTGGCGTGCGGCACCACGACGTGGTCGCTGACCCAGACGGAGTCGTAGCCGAGCTGCTCGGCCCGGATGGCGGTGCCGCGGATGATCTCGGGGGTGGCCAGGTGCCGGCAGTTGGGAATCCACACGCCGAAGTTCATGCGATCTCCTCGGCGCCGACTATAGCGCGAGCCTGATCCTCACGCCCCCGGCTCCAGGCGCGGTGGCAGCGCCAGATAGGACAGCAGCCACCCTACGATGCCGCAGAAGACGATCACCCCCAGCCAGAGGTGCGGCGACCACGCGATGCCGACCGTGAGTCCGAGACACGCGAAGTACGAGCCGGTCAAGAGGACCGGCACCGTGAACGCGTAGAGACGGAAGGCGCCGGCTCGGTCCGTCCCGGGTCGCAGCATCCACCGGACGAGGTCCGCCGCGGCGCTCGCCGCGATCGACGCCGTGACCGGCGCCAGCGGGTAGTCCCCGTGGTCGTAGAGGAAGCCCATCGCGATGCTGTTGAGCCCGATCAGGATGGTCAGCGCGCCGGTCGGCAGGCGGCCGTGGCGGAGCAGGAATAGCACGGGCGCGATCACGATCGCGCTGGTCAGCAGGAAGCTGACGAGCCCGAGCTCCGTCACCACGGACGAGCTGCGCCGGGTACCGCTCGCCCACATGTTGGCGAGCGGGTGCGCGGTCTGCGTGAAGAACGTCAGTGCCGAGACGACGAACGTCAGCGACAGGACCGACGGCAGATCCCGGAGCCACGTGCTCGGCCGCCGGCGCAGGATCGCGCGCAACGATCCCGAGGCCATGAGCGAAGCCCCGAGCGCCAGCACCGCGTGGGCTGGGCTCAGGAGCGCCTCGACGTCAACCTCGAAGCCGAAGACGGCGTGCCACGCGAAGTCGAACGGGCCGCCGACCACCCACAGCGCGACCCCGAGCATCGACAGGCCGTAGCCGTCGGGCAGCGCCGCGCGCCACGGACGGCCGTGCCGCACGCCCCACACCAGGCCGCCCCACAGGAACAACGCGGTCGCGAGGAAGCCCGAGTACAGGACCGCGTGCCAGGGGGTGAAGAAGGTCTGGTCGACCCGGCCATGCGTGTGCGCCCAGCCGTCGAGAAACAACCCCCCGATGAACACGGCGTTCAGGGCCGTCATCGTCCAGTCGAACGCGGAACTGCTCACGCGGCTCATGCGACTACTCCTTTCGGCCGCGCTGGCGCGGACCGGTTCCGGCGAGCGCGTTGACGATCAGGTCGGTTGCCGCCGCGCGCGCGGCGGCATCGTCGAGCTTCGGGGGCAGGGGATCACGGTGGCGATGCATGGCGAACCAGGCGACGGTCTCGAGCACGAACCGCGCGGCGGCGGCGCCCGGGACCCGACGCAGCTGCCCGGCCCGCATGCGGGCCGAGAGATACCGCTCCAGACGGTCCAGCAGGTCGCGGCGCATCTCGGCGTGGAACACGCGGGCGAGCTCGGGCATCTCCAGCGCCGAGCGCTCGAGCACGACGATGCCCGGCCACGCCCGCTCGATGCACTCGTAGAGCTCGTCGACCACCGCCGCCAGCTCGATGCGCGCGTCGGCCACGCGCGACCGCCGCAGCGCCGCGTCCAGCCGCGCCAGCGCGGTGTCGGCGGCGAGGCGCTCCCGCAGCCGGGCCAGGGTGGCGCCCGGCGGGGGCGCCGGGATCGGCAGCGCCGGCGGCGCGGGCGAGTCGCCCCGGGCGAAGGCGCGGTCGATGACCAGGTGGAAGAGCGCTTCCTTGCCGGTGACGTAGTTGTAGAGCGTCCCCGGGGCGACGCCCATCTCGCGCGCCACGTCGGCCATCTGCGCCCGCCGATACCCCTTCTCGCCGAAGACGCGGAGGGCGGCCGTCATGATCTGGCCCAGGCGGTCGGGAAGCTGGCGCGCCATGGGAAAATAATAACTGAATCATTCATTCAGTCAACCAGCCAGACCAGGCAGCGGACGAAGCTGACCTATACTCCGGGCGTGATCGTCTCTCGCGTCGTCACCGACAACCTGACCAAGGCCTCGTGGATCCGCCGCATGTTCGAGGAGGG
>JBGPZN010000470.1:0-3094 GCA_041493815.1 Methylomirabilia bacterium | reverse complement strand
TCGTGATAGGTCACCGTCATCGGCACCGGTGAGAGCGGGCCTCGCAGCGGCTCGCGCGCGAGGAACTCGGCGAGGTCCTGCACGGTGCGCGCGAAGCGCACCGCGCGCTCGGCCCACACCGGGTCGCCCGCCAGCAGCGCGCCGTACGCCTTCATGTGGGCGCCACAGCCGGAGGTGTTGACGATGACCGCCTCGCCGCCGGCGCGCTCGAAGGTCTCGATCGTGCGCCTGGCCATCGCCACGGCGCGCGCGTGGTCGCCGCCGTGGGCGTTGAGCGCGCCGCAGCAGCCCTGGTCGGCCGGCGCCAGCACGTCGCAGCCGTTGCGGGCCAGGACGCGCGCCGTCGCCCGGTTGTGGGCGCCGAACACGATCGATTGCACGCAGCCCGTGAGCATCGCGACGCGCGCGCGCCGCGCGCCGACGGCGGGCGTCAGCGGTGGCAGGGGCGCGCGATCGGCCGCCGACGGCATCGTCGGCAGCAGCGCCTCCCACGCCGGCAGCGTCCCCGGCAGCAGCCGGGCCAGGCCGGTGCGCCGCACGAGCGTCTGCAGTCCGCTCGCCTGGTACAGGCGAAGCCCCGCCGCGGCGGCGGCCAGCACGCGCCGGTTCCCGAGCAGCAGGCCGAAGTTCAGCCAGCGGAACGCACGGCGGCCGACTCCACCCGGCCGCTGGTGCTCGATCTCGGCCTTGGCGGCCTCGATCAGGCGGCCGTAGGGGACGCCGGCCGGGCACGCGGTCTCGCACGCCCGGCAGTCGAGACAGAGCGACAGGTGCTCGACGGTCGGATCGCTGAGCCCGATGCGCCCCTCGGCCAGCGACTTGATCAGGAAGATGCGGCCGCGCGGCGAGTCCATCTCGGTGCCGAGCTCGGAGAACGTCGGACAGGACGCCAGGCAGAGCCCGCAGTGCACACACTGGTTCACGCCCTCGACGCTCAGGCCGTGGAGCGTGAGCGGTTGCGGCGGCGGGCCCGGCGGCGCGGCGTGAGCCACGCTCAGATCCCCGCCACGAAGCGGCCGGGATTGAGGACGTTGTTGGGATCGAGCTGGGCCTTGATCCGCTGCATGATCCGGCCGGCGGGACCCGCGTCGCCCCACACGGGCACCTGCGACTTCACGGCCAGCGGCGCCCACGTGAGCGTGGCGTGGCCGCCGCCGGCGGTGGCGATCGCCCGCCACTCCGCCAGCACCGTCGCGATCGCCGCCGGGTCGCGCCCGGCCAGCAGCGCGCCGGTGATGGCGCCGACGCCAGCGTGGGCCGCCCACGCGCTGGCGAGGCCGCGCTGGCGCGCCGACTGGGCGCCCTGCTCCATCGTCTCGGTCACGAGCGTGGGCAGCACCGAGAAACTCATCAGCGCCGCCGGCGAGGCGATCGCGTCGCGGGCGAGCGTCGCCAGCCGCGGCCACGTCGCCGGCGGCAGCGCGACGACGTCGCGGCCGCCCAGGGGGCCGACGAGCGCGGTGAGCTCGGCGACCTGCCAGTCCACCTGCTCGCGAAGGCCGTCGAAGCCGATGACCAGCGTGGCCTCGCCGCTCAGGCCGAGCGCGGCGGCCGCGGCGGGATCGACGATGTCCAGCGCGTTGGGGATGAGGTCGCCCGCCAGCACGGCCCGAGCGGCGGCGCCGCAGTCCTTGAGGCGATCGAAGTGCACGGCGAGCAGTCGCTCGTCCTCGGGCCGCGGGCGCAGCTTGAAGGTGGCCTCCACGATGATGCCCAGCGTGCCCCAGGAGCCGATGAAGAGCTTCGGCAGGTCGTAGCCGGCGACGTTCTTCACGACCTTGCCGCCGCCGCGCACGATGGCGCCGTCGGCCGTGACGACCGTCAGGCCGATCAACAGGTCGCGGACCGTGCCGTAGAGGTGCCGCCGCGCGCCCGAGGCGTTGGTGGCGATGACGCCACCCACGGTCGCTCGCTCGGCATCCGGCGGATCGAGCGAGAGCCACTGCCCGCGCGCCTGCAGCGTGTCCTGCAAGCTGGCCAGCGTGAGCCCGGCCTCGACGGTGGCCGTCAGATCGCCCGGCTCGTGCTCGACCAGGCGCGCCAGGCGGCGCAGGCCGAGCACGATGCCCGCCCGCGGCGGCGGCTCGCCGACGGCGACGGCGGTCCCGCCGCCCCACGGCAAGATCGCCACGCCGGCCGCGGCGGCCGTCCGGACGACCGCGGCCACCTCGTCGATCGTGCCGGGGAAGACGGCGGCGGCGGGGGTGCGCCCCTCGACGACGAACGGCGACAGCTCGACGCCGGTGAGCACGTGGGCGGCGCCCACCGTCGCGCGGAGTGTGTCGAACAGCGTGTCCACGAGCCGCTCCGGCTGCTCAGAAGCGCTGCGCGAGGCCCTGCTCTTCGATCGCGTGCGGGCGATAGGCCACCGGGCCGACCTCGACGCAGGACTTCTTGGTGGGAAACACCTTGCCGGGGTTGCAGAGGCCGGACGGGTTGAAGGCGGTCTTGACCTTCTGCATGAACGCCAGGTCGGCGGCGGAGAAGATGAACGGCATGAAGTCGGATTTCTCCAGCCCGATGCCGTGCTCGCCGGAGATCGAGCCACCGACCTCGGCGCAGACCTTCATGATCGCAGCACCCGCTTGCACGACGCGCGCCTCCTCGCCCGGTTTGCGCGGATCGTACAGGATGTTCGGATGCAGGTTGCCGTCGCCGGCGTGGAACACGTTGCCGACGCGCAGGCCGTGCGCGGCGACGATCTCGTTCACGCGCCCCAGCACGTAGGGCAGCTTGGTGCGCGGGATGACGCCGTCCATCACCATGTAGGCGGGCGACACCCGGCCGTAGGCGCCGAACGCCGACTTGCGCCCCTTCCACAACAACTGGCGCTCCGCCTCGTCGGCGGCCGTGCGCACCTCGCGCGCGCCGGACTCGCGGCAGGCGGCCTCGATCCGGTCGACCTGGGTCTCCATCCCCGCCCGCAGCCCGTCGACCTCGATCAGCAGCACGGCGGCCGCGTCGCGCGGATATCCGCAGCCGAACGCGTCCTCCACGGCCTGGATCGTCAGCTGGTCGATCATCTCCACGGCCGCCGGCACCAGGCCGCGCGCGATGATCGCCGAGACCGCGGCCGAGGCATGCTCGACCTGGT
>JBGPZN010000200.1:0-6385 GCA_041493815.1 Methylomirabilia bacterium | reverse complement strand
CGGCGGCCATCGGTCGCGCGCTGCGCCAGCTCCGCACCGGCGCCAAGTAGCGCGCCGCCTGACAAGGGGGAACTATGGCCCGCTTTCTGAGACAAATCTCCCTGGCGCGTGAGGCGGTCACCGCGAGCGCCTCGCGGACGCCGTTCGATCTGCCGGTCAACCCGCTGTCGGTCGTGCTGATGCGCTTCCGCGTGACCAACGCCGCGCCGGCCGCGCTCGGGACGTACAGCGCGCTCGACGCGCTCATCACGATGATTACCGACGTCACCATCCGCCACAACGGCGAGAACATCGTGCAGGGCACCCTCCGCGATCTGATGCTGATGAACATGGCGTATCAGCGCATGCCGCCGGGCTGGACGCAGTTGCAGAAGGACTCGGGCGACCTGCGCAGCTTCGTGTTCCCGATCTGCCTCGGCAAAATGGCCTTCGACCCGAAGTGCTGTTTCCCCGCGACCCAGCGAGGCAATCTCCAGATGCTGTTCACGGCCGGCGCGCTGCCGGCGGCGTACACCGCCGTCGCGATCTCCGTCGAGACGTACGAGCTGATCGAGGCCGAGCCCAGCGAGTACGTGAAGTACACCTCGCGCCTGTCGACCTCCGTCGTCGGCCAGTTCGACGTGCGGCTCCCGATCGGCAATCCGATTCTCGGCACGCTGCTGTTCGACACCGGGCTTCATACGAACCTGACCGACGTCACGAGCTGGGGCTCGGTCAAGCTGCTCAAGGACAACGTCGAGCAGTACTACGCGAACGCCGACATTCGCGTGCTCGCGGGCGAGCTGAATCGCCAGATCGAAAACTTGGCGACGTGGCCCGGCCATACGCACCAGTTCAACGGCGCCGCCGCGGGCCTGGCCGACACCGACGAGGCGGAAATCCTCACCGCGCGCGACATGCGCGGGTACGCGTACCTCGACTTCGACCCGCTGCGCGACGGCGGCTACATCCTGGAGACGGCCGGCGCGAGCGATCTGCTGATCCGTGGCATCGGCGAAGAAGCGACCGCCGTGCGGTTCCTGCCGCTCGAACTGGTCAGCCTCAAGAAGTAACGTGAGGGCCATTCCCACGTTCCCTGCAGCGCGGCAACGGCCGCGCTTGCAGGGGACGCCGCTAGAGCTGCGGTACGAGCGCATCGAGTCGACGCGGGGCTTCGTGACCCTCGGCGACGCCGACGCGGACGTGATCCGGTTCTCCGGCCAGGTCGACGCCGTCGACGTCTGGGTCGAGACCTTCGGCGCGGTGCTCACGTTCTGCGACCGCGACAACGTCGAGGTCGACACGATCACGCTGCGCGTGGGCCAGACCTACGCCTCCCGCTTCGCGTGCTCGACCGTGCGCGCGCGCAACGCGGTCGGCGGGAGCAACGCGACCGTGCAGTGCGTCGGCAAGTGGGCGCGACGCGCGAGCGCCACGGGCGCGACGAGCGAGCCACGCAGCACGGACATGACGGCCCCGCCCCTGGTGCCGCCGCCGGCGGTGCTGCCGTGATCGAGCAATTGAACGTCATCGCGCGCGAGCTGGCCGACGTGCGCGCGTACCTGCAATCGATGCACGCCAGCGAGGGCACGGTCCGCCTCACGCGCTGCGTGCAGAAGATCGTTGACCTGCTGATCGAGCACGCCGAGCAAGCCGCGAACAGGTAATCCCGTGCCCGTCACGCGTTGGGACCCCACGCCGTACCCCGACGCACGCAAGAATCGGACGCCGCCGGTCGGCCTCGTCGACGACAGCTACGAGGCCCCGATTCACGCGCCGCGCACGCGGCTGTGGGCCATCAACATGCAGGAGACCAACCAAGGGGAATACGGCCGGGTGGTCTCGGGGCGCTACCTCGGGCCCCTGATCGTCAAGCGCATCGTGGGGACGATGGTGCAGACCTTCACCGCCGCGTCCCGCGTGCCCGGGCTCGCGATCTACTACCAGAACGTGCCGTACCCAGCCAGCCAGCACCACGTCATTTCGGTGCCGCTCGCTGGCACGTCGATCTTCGACACCTGGTCCCTCTTGCGCGACGACGGCGGCTCCGGCCTCGGGCTGCAAGGCATCGTGAAGTCGCCGGGGAACACCAACTTCGACGCCTTCGACTATCCGCTCGACTTCATCATCAACGAGCGAGAGGTCTACTTCGCGGTGTCGCTCGCCTCGGAGAATGCCGCGGGCGCCTCCAGCTTCGACGGCTACCTATCGATCTTCGAGAACATCGACCCGGCCGACGTCGGCCGCTTCCTGGGCTGACGACGTGGCCGGTGCGCCGCTGAGTGTGGTGAGCGTGCGCCAGGCGCTCGGTACCGGCGGCTCGATGCCGCCGGCCGCGACGCCACGCAAGACGCGCATGGTCTACATGCAGGAGGCGACGACCTTCCGCTGTGGGCAGTGGTACGGCCGCGACCCGCTGCCGCCGGGCTGGCACGCGATCACGAAGGCCGAGTACATCAAGTGCAGCAAGCCGCAAGACGTGGTGCCGGGCGGCTCAGTGCGCTCGGGCGCCGGCCCGGGCGTTGAAGCGCCGTCGCCGCCTTCTGCCGTCGAGCTCTACCGCTTGCGTCAGAAGGCGCGCGACGCCGCCGAGCTGTATCGGTGGCTGCACCGACGCGCGCCGCGTGCGCCGCGGCCGCCGCGGCTGGCCCGCGCGCCGCGCGCGCCGCGGCCCCTGCGACCCCCGCGCTCGGCGCGCCGGCCGCGCGCGCCACGGCCGCCACGCGACGCGCGGCCGCCGCGCCCGCCACGCGCGCCGCGCGCGCAAGGCAGCGGCGGGGTCTGGTATTGCAAGATCAACTACTACCCGGGCGTCGGCGAAGTGATGGCCGGGCCGGAGTGGCGCACGATCCAGGACCCGATTCTGCCGTACACGGCCGGCAAGGGCGGCTACCTGCCGGTGCCGTCGCCGTTCGCGTGCAACGGCGAGGCCTGCTCCGGCCCGTTCTCGGGCCCGCTCAAGGCGCTGCGCGATGCGCTCTGGAAGAAGTACAACGTGACGCCCGCAGAGACGGTGCCCAAGCCGCCGCTGAGCGGCACGGCGCCGCGGCCGCGCCGGCCGCCGACCGAGCCGACCATCGTCGAGACGCGGCAGGGCCCCGAGGGCCCGGAGCCGCCGTCGCCGAAAAACATTCCGGCCGGCTGCTTTCTGTTCTTCGTCACGAATCCCGCCGCGCGCGCGCGCGTGGGATTCTCGCAATGGCTGGCGCCGGCCAGTGACGACCCGGTCGCGCGCTTCGGTGGCGCGCCGAGTGACTACAGCTTCCGGCCGCCACCCGACTCCTGGGCCGGCGTGTCGTACTGCTGAGCGATGCCGGCCGTCTATCCCATCGAGAAGTTCCCGGCGAGTGGCCGCGGCCACTACCAGCACATGGGCAAGCGCGACGTCGAGACGTGGGAGCGCTTCCTGGCGCGCAACGTCGCGCCGTTCGTGGCCTTCGCTTATGACGTCGCGCTCGGTGGCCTCACACCGCACGGCCCGCTGGTGACGCCGGCCGAGGCGCTGGGCTGGCAATACGCGACGGCGCTAAAAATCGACGCCGTCGCGTGGCTGCCGGATCAGGTGTGGGTGATCGAGGTCAAGCCCTCGGCCACCGTCTCCGCGCTCGGCGCGGCGCTGGCGTACACCCTCGTCGCCCAACGCGAGGAGCTCTTCGAGGTGCCGATTCAGCCCGTGATTGTTTGCGACTCCGTCCAGGTCGATGTGCGCTGGTGCTGCGAGCAGCTCGGCGTACGCGTGATCGAGGTGGGGACATGAGGCCAAGTGAGTTCATCGCCAAGGTGCAGGACTACCGCAACGTGATGGCCGCCATCCACCCCGACTGGGACCCGCGGCGCGGGCGCGCCGCACAGGTGGGCGCGCCCCACTTCGAGGAGCACGACGGCGTGCACTACGCCGAAGTGCCGGGCACCGACTTCGCGCCGCTCCACCTTCGGATCGACCTGGCGCGCGCGCTGCGCCTGCTCGTGGTGTGCGGCTGCGAGCGAGATACGCTCTATGCCTCGGAGGACTGATGGTCGACGTCGAAAAGTACGGGCGGCTCGCCCGCGACGTCGGGTTTCCAATCGCGGTGGCCGTCTACCTGCTGGTGCGCTTCGATCTCTTGCTGAGGGAAAACACCGCGGCCCTGTGGGCGGTGAAAGTGGCCGTCGACGCGCTGGCCGTCTCGGTGCGCCGCTGAGCAGTCCGGCGACCTGGCCGATCTGCGGGACGTAGCGGTGCCGCTGTACGATCAGCGGTTCCCGATCGTCGGCGACGAGTGGGAGCGCTTCAAGCGCGGCGCCGGCCAGATCGGCGACGCGGCCGGCGGCCGGGAGCCGGACAAGCGCGGGCCGCGCCCGGGTCCCACGGACACCGGCAATCGCATTACCGTCCCGGGCTGGGACGACGTCATTCGCCTGGGCCCGCGGACCCGACCGACCACGCCCGAGCTCGACGAGTACTACGCGGCCAAGCGCGCCGGCCGGCAACCCAACATCTCCCCCGAGGCCCGCC
This sequence comes from Methylomirabilia bacterium, assembly GCA_041493815.1. GTDB lineage: Bacteria > Methylomirabilota > Methylomirabilia > Rokubacteriales > CSP1-6 > AR5. The sequence continues at coordinate 1,911 of JBGPZN010000200.1, read as the reverse complement.
AGGGCATCGAGGAGTACCGCGCGTACAAAGAGAACGCACGCAACAGCGCGCAGCCGGAATGGTCCAAGGGCTGGGGCAGCATCCTGACGGCGATCGACAACGTCCAGGACTTCGTGTCCACCATGGCTACGCTCGGGCGCCTGGCCCTGTGGGCCGGCCCGCGCGCCGCGGTCGGCCTCGAAGCGCTGCTCGGCCTGGAAGGCGCGCTCACGGCCGGCGCGGCGGCCCGCCTCGGCGGCCGCTTCGTGCCGATCCTCGGCGGGGTGATCCTCGCCGGGGACATTCTGAACCTCGCCGCGCTGCTCGGGCTGCTCGGCATGGCCGGATTCGGTGTCGTCTGCGCGGGCCCGAGCGCGGCGCTCGCGGCCGGCGCGCCGATGCTGCTCCTGAAGCGGGGGCTCAAGCAGGAGGTGTGGAACGCCGCACGGCGCAACCCGTTCGGTCGCCTGGCGCGCCTCGACGCGCGCGGGCGCGCCGTGGGCAAGCTGCCCGGCATCGGCAACCTGATCGAGGTCGCGCAAACCACGGAACAGCTCTTCGGCTACGGGCTGAGCTTCGGCGCCGTGATGGCGTTCATGGGTGAGGGGGCCTTTGCCGTCGAGCGGGCCGCGCGTGGGCAGTGGCCCACGATCAACCTGGAAGGCGCGCGCAAGAGCTGGGAGCGGCTCGGGGGCAAGATCAGCCGCGTGATGCAGCCGCAAGAGCTCAAGGTGTACCACGACGCCGTGCGCGTCGTCGAGACGGCGCCGGTCATCATGAGCGGGCAGGACCCGTTCGACGAGGAGACGCACCTGATCGCGACGGCCGCGTACCTGCTCGCGCTGCCGCTGGTGATGGAGTTCTTCGACCGGATGCCCTGGGAGGATCTGCTCGAGGAGATGCTGGCCACGCCCATGTACCCGCGGCTCGAGCTGGGCCCGGTATTCGGCCGCATCGTGGCCGAGGAGGGCCCGCCGCTGTGGACGGGCGACCGCTTCGTGCTGCCCGGCTCGCCGGGCTGGCTGTATCCCGCCGACTACATCGAACAGATGAGCCCGCGCATTGCCGCCGCGGTCCGCCGATTCATCGAGCGGCGCCGCGACGGCGTGCCGGCGCTCATCATGGGCACGATGATCGGCCAGGCCACGGAGACCGTGTGGCGTCACTTCACGCGCAGCGATACGGGCCTGCGGTTTCAGCTCGCGCCCGACTTCAAGGTGCTCGCGGACTTGGTCGAGGACGGCTACCTGATTGCGCCCACCATCGACGAGGCCACGTTCGCGCCCTGGTGGCGCGCCATGCTGCGCGAGCATGCGCGGCTCGCCGGCCGGCGCATCCCGCCAAGCTGGTATCTGCCGGCCGCGGCGCGCGCGGGCGTGCCGATCATCAAGCAGCTCCCGCCCGAGGCGCCGTACCCGCCGCAATGGTACACGGACGAGCCCGGGACGACTGCACCCGTCGAGCAGCTCGTCGGCGCCACCGGCGTCGAGGTCGTGCAGACGCCCGGGCAGCCATCTGCGCCCGAGGCGACCGCCCCGCCGGCGCCAGCGCCAGCACCCACGCCCGCACCAGCGAGCGGGCCGCCCTTCAACATCCCCAAGACGTACCAGCGCCCCGCCGGGTACTGACCAGCAGCAACCTGGCGGGGGGCTCGAATGAAGGCGCCCCCCGCCGACCTCCTGTTCTTCCCCCTGCGTTGTGGCGCGCCGGGCGTGCCGCCAGCGGTATCGGTGGCGCGGCAGGCGCCGAGCAGCGCGAGGGAACGCCCGCAGGGGGTGGGCTACCCCCTCCTCGACCCCCCGATCGGCGATCCTAGGGGCGTCTAGCCGGCTCAGCGGAACGATCGCGATTAGGTGAGCCTAAAAATCGACGTGGCCATGTCACTTTTCGAAAAAAACGGGTCCACGCGCTCGATCGCCCCCCCCACGGTCG
>JBGPZN010000607.1:0-2210 GCA_041493815.1 Methylomirabilia bacterium | reverse complement strand
CCCCAGTTCTCGCACATGCGCGCGTGCACGAAGTACTGGTTGACCGCCGTCAGCTCGGCGGTGAGCACGTCGTTCAGCACCGTGATGATCCGCTCCTCGCCCCTCATGCGTACACTCCACCCTTGGAGGCCGCCGCCTCGCCCTCGACGACGAGGTCGGCCAGCATCAGCCGGCAGGCACCGCAATCGCTGCCGGCGCCGCAGGCAGCCGCGATGGCCTCGGCGGTGGTCGCGCCCGCCCCCACCACCCGGCGGACGTCGCGCTCGGAGACGCCCCGGCAGAGACAGACGATCATCGATGGGACCTCCAGGCGGCGGATGCCGACGGCCGTTAGGAATACCTAACTCTCGATCGGCAGTCAACCTCGCTGTTCTGTACACTTTCCCTCGTGCCGCTCTCCGACTTCGACTACGACCTGCCCGCCGCGTCGATCGCCCAGGCCCCCGCCGCGACCCGCGACGCCGCGCGACTGCTGGTGATCGACCGGGCGAGCGCCACGCTGGCCGACCGCCGCATCGCCGAGCTGCCGGAGCTGCTGCGCTCCGGCGATTGTCTCGTGGTCAACGACTCGCGGGTGATTCCGGCCCGCGTGCTGGCGGAGGACGCGGCCGGACGCCCGGTCGAGCTGCTTTTCCTCGAAGCCGAGACGCCCGGGCGGTGGCGGGCGCTGGTGCGTCCCGGCCGTCGCTGCCGGCCGGGGGCGACGCTGGCGGCCGGCGGTGCGCGGCTCACGGTGGTCGCGGTCACCGAGGACGGCGCCCGTGTGGTCGAGCGTCACGACGGCACCATCGAGGAGCTTCTGGCCGCCCACGGGCTGCCGCCGCTGCCGCCGTACATCACGCATCACGCCAAGCCGGTCGCCGAGGATTGGGAGCGGTACCAGACGGTGTACGCGCGGACGCCGGGCTCGGTGGCGGCGCCGACCGCCGGCCTGCACTTCTCCGACGCGCTCCTGGACCGTCTGCGCGCGCGGGGGGTCGAGGTCCGCGCGCTGACGCTGCACGTCGGTCCGGCGACGTTCCGTCCGATCACGGCGGCGAGCCTCGACGCCCACGCGCTGCCGCCCGAGCGGGCGCACGTCCCGGCGGCGCTCGCCGCCGCGGTCAATGCCGCGCGGCGGCAGGGGCGCCGCGTGGTGGCGGTGGGTACCACCGTCGCGCGGGCGCTCGAGAGCGCCGTCGGCGCCGACGGACGCGTGGCGCCGGTGGACGGCCACGCGACGCTCACGATCCGGCCCGGCCACCGCTTCCGCGCCATCGACGCGCTGCTCACGAACTTCCACTTGCCGCGCTCCTCGCTGCTCGTCCTCGTCAGCGCCTTCGCCTCCCGGGCGCTGATCCTGCGCGCCTACCGCCACGCCGTCACCGCCGGCTATCGGTTCTACTCGTATGGCGACGCGACGCTGATCCAGTGACCTTCGACCTGCTCGCCACTGATGGCCTGGCCCGCCGTGGCCGGCTCACGACAGGTCACGGCGTGATCGACACGCCGGCCTTCATGCCGGTCGGCACTCGCGCCGCGGTCAAGAGTCTCAGCCCCGACGATCTGCGCGCGGCCGGCGCCCAGATCGTCCTGGGCAACACGTTCCATCTGCTGGTGCGTCCCGGCCCCGACCTCATCCGTGAGCTGGGCGGGCTGCACCGCTTCATGGGCTGGGACGGGCCGATCCTCACGGACTCCGGCGGCTTCCAGGTCTTCAGCCTGGCCCGGCTGCGCACGCTGACCGAGGAGGGCGTGGAGTTCCGCGCGCCGGCCGACGGCAGCACGCACCATCTGTCCCCCGAGCGCGCGATCGAGGTCCAGCACGCGCTTGGCGCCGACGTCATCCATCCGCTCGACGAGTGCCTCGGGTATCCGGCCACGCGCGAGGACACCGAGCGCTCGCTCGGCCTCACGCTGCGGTGGGCGCGCCGCTCGCTGGCCGCGCACCGGGCGCGCGGCGGCGCGGCGGCGCTGTTCGGCATCGTGCAGGGCGGCTTTCACGAGGACCTGCGCGCGCGCGCGGTGGTGGAGACGGTGGCGCTCGGCTTCGACGGCTACGCGATCGGCGGCATGGCGGTGGGCGAGCCCAAGCCGCTCATGCGTGAGCTGACCGAGGCGGTGGCGCGCGCCCTGCCGGCCGATCGGCCGCGCTACCTCATGGGCGTGGGCAAGCCCGAGGATCTCGTCGAGGCGGTGGCGCGCGGCGTGGACATGTTCGATTGCGTGCT
>JBGPZN010000154.1:0-7774 GCA_041493815.1 Methylomirabilia bacterium | reverse complement strand
GCGCCCACCGTCCGGGCGTTCAACACGATGGCCCAGAACCTCGCCGGTCTCATGGCCGAGCTGCAGACCAAGGAGGCCGCCAACCGCGAGCTCGCCGCGTGCGTCGAGCAGGCCGAGGAGGCGATCCTCACGGTGGACCTGGAGCGCCAGGTCACCAGCTGGAACCTCGGAGCCAGTCGGCTCTTCGGCCGCCCCGCCGAGGACGTGCTCGGCCGCCCGGTGGCCAAGCTCTTCGACGGCGAGGCCGTCGACACCGATCCCCTGGCCACTCATCTCATCGAGACCCGACCGCCGGGCCGGCTGGAGTTCACGCTCACCCGCGCCGAGGGGGCCACGGTGGTGGTCGCCGCGTCGGCTTCGCCCCTGCAGGATCAGGCCGGCCGCGACACCGGCTACATCGTGGTGGCCCGCGACGTCACGACGATCAAGGCGGCCGAGCGGGCGCTCCAGCAGGCCAAGGAGGCGGCCGAGGCCGCGAACAAAGCGAAGGCCGAGTTCCTGGCCACCATGAGCCACGAGATTCGGACGCCCATGAACGGCATCATGGGCATGACGGAGCTGCTGCTCGGCTCCGATCTCACCCACGAACAGCGCGAGTACGCGACGCTCGTGAAGACTTCGGCCAACGCGCTCCTGCAGGTCATCAACGATATCCTCGACTTCTCGAAGATCGAGGCGGGCCGCATCGAGCTGGAGACGCTCGCCTTCGATCTGCGAGCCACAGTGGGCCAGGCCCTGAAGCCACTCGCCCTCCGCGCATCCGAGAAGGGCCTCGAACTCGTGTGCTCGGTGCATCCGGCCGTGCCCGCGAACGTCGTCGGTGACCCGGGCCGTCTCCGACAGGTGCTGGTGAACCTCGTGGGCAACGCCGTGAAGTTCACCGAGCGGGGTGAGGTCGTGGTGCGCATCGAGCCGCGGGACGCCGAGGGTGACGACGTGATGCTCCACTTCGTCGTGCGCGACACCGGCGTCGGCATCCCGGCCGGGAAACGCGAGCTGATCTTCGATGCATTCACGCAGGCCGACAGCTCGACGACCCGTCGCTTTGGCGGCTCGGGGCTCGGCCTCGCAATCACAAAGCGACTTGTCGAGCTGATGCAAGGGCGCATGTGGCTGGAGAGCGAGGAGGGGCGCGGGAGTGCCTTCCACTTCACGGCCGGGTTTGCCGTCGCTGCCCCGTCGGCCGTGGTCGTCCCCGAGCCGCGGCTGCTCGACGGGCTGGGAGTCCTGGTCGTCGACGACAACGCGGCGAGCCGGCGCATGCTGGCGGAGGCCCTCGGCGCCTGGCGGCTCGCCCCGCACGTGGTCGAGGGTGGCGAGCCGGCGTGGGCCTTCCTCGACCGGGCGAAGCGATCGGGGGAGCTTCCCGCGCTCGTCATCACCGACCACGAGATGCCGGGCCTCGACGGCATCAGCCTCGCTCAGCGGATGAAGGCGGACCCCGCGCTCGCCGGGATCCCGATCGTGATGCTGTCGTCGTCGAACCTGCCGGGGGACCTGAGCCGGGCGCGACGGGCGGGGATCGGGGCCTTCCTGACCAAGCCCGTCACCCAGTCCGAACTGCTGGACGCGATCATCTCGATGCTCGCGCCGGCGATGGAGATCGTGAGGCCGGCGACGCTCACGCTGGAACGGGCGTCGACGAGCCAGTGCCGGTTGCGCGTGCTGGTGGCCGAGGACAACGTCGTCAACCAGCGCGTCGCCGCCGGGCTGCTCGAGCGGAGGGGCCACCGCGTGGTCGTGGTCGGCACCGGACGGGCCGCGCTCGCTGCGCTCGAGGCACAGCCGTTCGACGTCGTGCTGATGGACATCGAAATGCCCGATCTGGACGGCTTCGAGACGACGGCCGCCGTTCGCGCCTACGAGAAGGACGTTCGGTGCGGAGAGCGCTCCGCGCCGCCGGCGAGCGCCTACGCGATCCCGCGCGGGAACGACTCGCGCATCCCGATCATCGCGCTCACGGCTCACGCGATGAAGGGGATGGAGGAGCGCTGCCTGGCCGCGAAGATGGACGGCTACGTGTCCAAGCCGGTCCGGGCCGAGACCCTCGATGCAGCGGTCGCCCCCTTCCTGGCTGCCGCGGAGAGGGCCGAGCCGGAGAACGCCCCGACGGCGATCGACCACGCTGCGGCGCTGCGCGCCCTCGGCGGGGACGCGGCGCTCCTGGCGGACGTGATGCGGCTGTTCCTGGAGGACTGCCCCAGGCGAGTGGCCGAGCTGCGCGCCGCCGTCACGGGCGGTGATCCCGCGCACGTCCAGCGCGCGGCCCACGCTGTCAAAGGGGCGGTGGGGACGTTCGGCGCGCGGCCCGCCCGCGACCTCGCCGCCCACCTGGAGCGCGTGGGACGGGAGGGACGTCTCGATGAGGCGCCCGCGCTACTCGACGCCCTCGAGGCCGAGCTCACCCGTGTCGCCACTGCGCTGCGTGACCACGCCTCACTGAAGCGCGACGGCGCGGCCGAGATCCCGCTGGAAGGGCACGTGATCGCCGCGCGCAAGCGCGCCTGAGCTTTCCGCCGCTGGGGTCGAGATTCTCGCCGCTCCCCGCGCGTCGCTGAGCTCAGGGGCGGGACTCAGCCGGCACTCGTGAGGTACTCGACGGCGCGGCGGTGACTCTCCAGCAGACCACTGACACGCGCGGGATCGGTCCGGCCCCACCCGCACTCGGTTGCGACGCCGAAGCGCGGTGTGACGGTGCGGGCGGCGGCGATGCGGCGGCGGTCGCCCGGGGTGTCGGCGTGGTGGATCAGCCCGAGATAGAGCTGGGTGCGCGGCGGCAGCCGGAGCGAGTGGATCGGCATGAAGTAGCCGGAGTCGTCGCGCTCGCGCGGGACGGGCAGGTGGAGGAAGTCGACGGGGCGCTGCATGCGGGCAAAGATCGCGTTGGCGAGCTCGGTCAGGATCGCGGTGTCCTTGGGCATCACAAGGTGCTGGTCGGCGGGGCTGCCGTAGCAGAGGTGATAGCCGAGCTCGACGCCGGTGGGGACGGCGTCGCCGAGGCGACCGAGCAGGGCCGCGATCCGCTCCTTGTAGTCGGGCGGGCGGGTCGGGAAGTAGTTCTCGAAGACGAGCACTTCCTGGCAGATGTCCCACTGGATGCTCAGCGCGGCGGCCGGGATCGCGGCAGTGATCTCGCGTAGCGCTCCCAGGAGCGCCCGCTCGTAGGCGCGCAGGTAGTCGTCGTGGGAGCGCGGGCTGACGTACATGCAGGCGCTCGACATCGGCGTGGGCAGGCACACCTGAAAGCGCACGCCGTCCGCCAGAACGCCGTCCCGACGCAGCCCCTCGAAGATCCGCCACGACGCCAGCGCCGCCCCGGCGTAGCCGGTCTCGAACGCCACGGTGTCGGGATCGATCCCGTCCTTGAAGCGCAGCAGCTCGGAGCGGCGCAGCAGCGAGCCGTCCCACTGGCGCAGCTCGAGCAGGCCGGCCTCGCGGTCGACCTCCATGGCCGGGTGGCGCTCGAGCATCGTGCGCTGCCACCACACCCAGCGGCGACGCTCGCCGGTCTCGCCGTCGGGCACGCGGCTGAGCAGGTCGCCGAGCGAGGCGGCGAGCGTGCGGAAGACCTCCTCGGTGGTGGCCAGCGGGACGCTGCCGATGAGATGCGCCAGACCGCGCGCAGGCGTGTCGGCCATGGAATGCCTCCTGGGGGATCGGGCTCGCTTACACTACCAGCCGATGCGCATCGGTGTCCTCGTTCCCACGCGCGGTGTCGTGATGCACTCGGCGCGGCGGCCGCCCGTCGAGGAGTGCTGGACGATGGCCCGGCTCGCCGACGAGGCGGGGTACGACGCGGTCTGGGTCGGCGACAGCATCGTGGCCAAGCCGCGGCTGGAGCCGCTGACGACGCTGGCTTACCTGGCCGGGATCACCACTCGCGTAAGGCTGGGCACGGCCGTGCTGCTGCCGGCGCTCCGCCATCCGGTCGTGCTGGCCGGGCAGATCGCCAACGTGGATCAGATCTCGCGCGGCCGGGTCGTGCTCGGGCTCGGCGTGGGCTGGAGCCTGCCCTCGGCCGAGCGCGAGTGGGCGGCGTGCGGCGCCGACCACAAGCGACGCGTGCGGCGACTGGAAGAGCACGTGGAGATCTGGCGAGCGCTCTGGCGCGGCGAGCCGGTGAGCCAGCGCGGCGAGGACTACGAGCTGGCCGAGCACACGATCGGCCCGCTGCCGTGGACGGAGGCGAGGCCGCCGGTGCTGATCACCGCGGGCAACCGCGGCGAGCTGCTGCCCGCCCAGCTCGACCGCTTCGCGCGCCTCGGCGACGGCATCATCACGACCTACGTGCACGCCGAGGAATGTCGCGTGATCCGGGCGCGCGCCTCGGAGGCGCTGGCGCGGCGCGGGCGCCCGCCCGCGGAGTTTCCGCTGTGCGTGTACACGACGATCCGCATGGAAGACGACCAGCGCGTCGCCGAGCGTGTCACCACCGAATTTCTCGCCGCGTACTACGGCGGCGGGGTGCACTCGCGCGGCACGATGGGCCTGGGACCGGCGGCGGCGGTCGTCGCGGCCCTCCGCCGCTATGCCGAGGCCGGGGTCACCGACCTGTGCCTGCGCTTCGTGGGCGACGACCAGCTTGCCCAGCTGGAGCGCTTCACCCGTGAGGTCCTGCCCGCCGTGCGCGAAAGTTAGGATCAGTCGAGGACGGCGACCCCTTCGATCTCGACCAGGAAGTGCGGCTCGGCCAGGCCCTGCACGACCACCAGCGTGTTCGCGGGATACGGGGGCGCGGGGAACACCTCGTCGCGCGCGGCGGCGACCAGGGGTCGATAGGCCCAGTGAGTGATGTAGGTGGTCGTCTTGACCAGGTGGCGGAGGCTCCCGCCGTAGTGGGCGAGAACGACCGCCAGGTTGCCGTAGCACCGGCGTGCCTGGGCTCGAGCGTCGCCGACGCCGACGACGGCACCCGACGGGTCCATGGCGAGCTGGCCGGAGATGTAGAGCGTCTTGCCTGCCCGCGCCACGTGGGAGTAGTGCGCCTGCGGAGGGTGAACGCCGGGGGGGTTCAGGAGCTCACGGTCCTTCACGCGCCGTCCTTTCCGAGCAGGTCGTCCAGGTCGCGATAGTCGGGCAGCCGCCGCTCGATCGCCCGGCCGTTTCGGAGCACGACCCGGTTCGCCTGCGGCCGCGACAGCAGCTCGCTCCACGTGCGGCCCTCGAACAGCACGAGGTCCGCGGGCAGGCCCGGCCCGATCCGGCCGGCACCGGCGAGGCCCATCAGGTCGGCCGGCGTCGTCGTCACAGCGCGGGGCCAGTCGCCGTAGGGCCGGTCGAGGTGGCAGATGCGGGTCGCCTCGCGGAACACCTCGAGCGTGTCGTGGTCTCCGAAGCCGTAGAACGCGTCGCGGCAGTTGTCGCTCGCCAGGGCGACGGGAACGCCCCGCGCCGCGAACTCGTGGAGCAGTGTCACCCCCCGCCAGCGCGGCGTGCGCCCGGGCACCCGGTCTTGCAGATACAGGTTGCACATCGGCAGGCTGATCACGCTGATCCCGGCCTCGGCCGTGAGGTCGAGCGTCTCGGCGACGATGTCGGGCGGCTGGACGGCCAGGCTGCAGCAGTGACCGCAGACGACGCGACCTGAAAAGCGCCGCCGCCGCACCGCGCGCGCGATGTGGGCCAGCGCGCGCGCGCCGATGTCGCCGCTCTCGTCACAGTGGAAGTCGACGTCGAGGCCGCGCTCGGCGGCGAGGTCGAGGACACGGTCGAGCAGCGCGTCGATCTCCGGCGACATGTAGGTCACTGCACCGAGGATTCCGCCCACCGCCGCGACGCGATCCGCCAGCTCCCGGCCTTCCGCGGTGCCGAAGAGCTGCAGCGGGACGAGCGACACGGCCTGGAGGTGGATGCGCCCGGCCCACTCCTTGCGGAGACCCTCGAACACGGGCCAGGTAATCGCGGCCTGCGGGCCGAAGGAGTCCAGGTGGGTGCGGATCGCCTTCGTGCCATGGGCCCAGCTACACCGCAGGCCGAAGTCCATGCGCCGGCGAACGTCCTCGGCCGACCAGTGGGCCGTGCGGTCCGCCACCACGGTGCGCAGCGCGCCGCCGAACGTGCCGTCCGGGTTCGGGGCACGCTCCCAGGTGTGGCCCTTGTCGAGGTGCGTGTGGACGTCGATCAGGCATGGCCAGACCTGGCTGCGCCGGAGGTCGACGGCGTCGCCGTTTGCACTGCCGACGTTCTGCGTGAAGGGGACGCCGCCGCCCTCAGACTCCCCCGCCGCAACGACCGCGGCGATCCGCGTGTCGCGGATCGCGACGTCCACGACCGCCAGCCCGTCGGGGGACACGGGCACGCCCGCCGGCAGATCTGTCAGGAACGTCGCCGGGATCGTCGCGTTGCGCAGCCAGTAGGCGTCGCGGGCGGGGACCGTGACGAAGCCGGCTGTCATCTCAGCCCTCGCGCGTGACGGCGCTCTCGTGCCATTTGCGGAGCACCAGGTGGGACAGCGCCGTCAACGCCAGAAAGATCAGGACCCCGGTGCAGGTGATCATGAACAGCGCGGCGAACATGCGGGGGATCTGCATCGTGTACCCGGACTCGAGGACCCGGTAGGCGAGCCCCGACTGCGCGCCGCCGGTGCCGGCCACGAATTCCGCCACGACCGCGCCGATCAGGGCGAGGCCGCCGCTGATGCGGAGCCCGCCCAGGAAGTACGGCATGGCGCTGGGCAGGCGCAGGTACCAGAAGACCTGGCGGCGCGAGGCGCCGTAAAGCTGGAACAGGTTCAGCAGATTGTGGTCGGCGCTGTTGAGCCCCAGCGTGGTGTTGGACACGATCGGGAAGAACGCGACGATCCACGCGCAGATCAGGAGCGCGACGGGGATGTTCTTGACCCAGATGATGATGAGCGGCGCGATCGCCACCACCGGCGTCACCTGGAGGATCACCGCGTAGGGGAACAGGCTCAGCTCGATCAGCTTGGACTGGGTGAAGAGGATCGAGATCAGCACGCCGGCCAGCGTGGCCACGAGCAGCGCCGCCCCGGTGATCGCCAACGTCACTAGCAGCGAGGGGTAGAGCGTGCCCCAGTCGCGGATGAGCGTGTTCAGGATGAGCAGCGGGCCCGGCAGGATGTAGTACGGGATCTCGTTCAGGCGGACGACCAGCTCCCAGAGCGCGAGGCTGGCGCCGCCGATGACGATCGGCGGGAGCGCGCGGCGCACGGCTCGCCCGACGAGCCCGCGCGGCCGGACGGGCGCGGCCTGCCGCGCGGCCTGGACGTCGCTCACCTTGGACTCGACCGACGGGACGCTCGCCATGCGGCTACCCGCAACTCATGCGCGGATCGCCTCGGCCAGGCGCGCCGACACGTCCCGGCAGTAGTCGTTGTAGAGCGCCGACGTCCGGAACGCCTCGTCGCGGGGCGCCTGCGCGTCGATGGCGACCTCGCTGGCCGTGCGCCCCGGTCGCGCGGTCATCACGGCGATCCGTGTGGACAGATACACGGACTCGTAGACGCTGTGGGTCACGAACACGACCGTCCAGCGCTGGCGGGCCCACAGCGCCCGGAGCTCGTTATCGAGCTTGAAGCGGGTGATCTCGTCGAGGGACGCGAACGGCTCGTCCATCAGGAGCAGCCGCGGGTGCGTGACCAGCGCCCGGGCGATCGACACGCGCATCTTCATGCCGCCCGACAGCTCCCGCGGATACGCGCGTTCGAAGCCCTCGAGCCCCACCATCCCGATCGCCTCCCGCACCCGCGCGTCCGCCTCCTCGGGGGGAACGCCCCGCAGCTTCAGCGGGAGGAGGACGTTCTTGAACACGGTCG
>JBGPZN010000337.1:0-4176 GCA_041493815.1 Methylomirabilia bacterium | reverse complement strand
GGCGACGCCAAGGTGCTGGCCGGCGGCCAGAGCCTGATGCCGATGCTGAACTTCCGGCTCTCGCGTCCGGCCGCGCTCGTCGACGTCAACCGGATCCCGGCGCTGGCCTACGTGCGCGAGGAGAACGGGACCCTGGCCTTCGGCGCCATGACGCGGCAGCGAACGATCGAGTTCTCGCTGCTGGTGGCCCAGCGCCTGCCGCTGCTGCGGGAAGCCACGCGCTGGGTCGGCCACCTGCCGATTCGCTCGCGCGGCACCATCGGGGGCTCGATCGCGCACGCCGATCCGTCAGCCGAGTACCCGGCCGTGCTGACCGCGCTGGACGGCGAGGTGATCGTGCAGGGCCCGAAGGGGCGACGCACGCTGAAGCCCGGCGCGCTGTTCGAGACGTACCTGACGACGAGCCTGGCGCCTGACGAGCTGCTCGTCGAGGTGAGGCTGCCGACGACGCCGACCGGCGCCGGCTACGCCTTCGAGGAGTTCGCGCGCCGCCACGGCGACTTCGCAATCGTCGGCATCGCCGCGCTGATCGTCCGCGAGGGAGCACGGTGCACGTCCGCCCGCCTCGCCTCGGCCGGCGCCGGGCCGGTACCGGTGCGCCTGCGAGCCGCCGAGGAAATTCTGGAGCGCGACGGCCTGAGCGACGCCGCCGTCGAGGGCGCGGCAACGCGCGCTGCCGAGCTCGTCACCCCCGACTCCGACATCCACGCCTCCGCCGAGTACCGCCGCCACCTCACGCGCGTCCTGACGGCGCGGGCCATTCGCAAGTCGGTTGAGCGGAGCCGAAAACTTCCTTGAACAGGCCACCCACGCAGCGAGCCGGCCTCACGGACCCCGCTACAAAAATCCCTGAGTTGCCAGTCCACCTGACCGTCAACGGCGCCCGCCGCGAGGGCCGCTGCGCTCCCCGCAAGCTGCTCGTCGATTTCTTGCGCGAAGACCTCGGGCTGACCGGTACGCACGTCGGCTGCGAGCACGGCATCTGCGGCGCCTGCACGATCCTGGTGGACGGCGAGGCCGCGCGCTCGTGCCTGATGCTGGCCGTGCAGGCCGCCGGCGCCGAGATCACCACCGTCGAAGGCCTGATGAAGGACGGCGTGCTCCACCCGCTGCAGGAGGCGTTTCGCCAGCACCACGGACTGCAGTGCGGCTTCTGCACGCCGGGCATGTTGCTCACCGCGCTCGACCTGCTCCGCGTGAAGCCCGACCCGACCGAGGCCGACGTGCGCGAGGGGCTCTCGGCCGTCCTCTGCCGCTGCACCGGCTACCACGGCATCGTCAAGGCCGTGCAGGCCGCCGCCCCCGTGCTGCGCGCGTACCTCGGCAGGGGGCCGGTGCGGGGTTAGCGGCGGCCGACGCGGCCGAGGGCGTCGGCGAGCGCCTCGAGCGTCAGCGGCTTGGAGAGCACGAAGTCGACGGCCGCTCGGGTGGCGGGCGTCGCCTCCGGCACGTCGCCCCAGCCGCTGACGACGCCGACCGGCAGGGCGGGCCGGCTCGCCTTCACGGCGTCGGCAAGCTCCCAGCCGCTCATCGCCGGCATCACCAGGTCGGTGATGACGAGGTCGATGGCGGCGTCCTGCCCGAGGGTTCGGAGCGCGTCCGGCCCGCTGCTCGCGGCGACGACGGAGTGGCCCTGGGAGAGGAGCATCTCGGCCAGCACCCGCCGCACCTCGTCCTCGTCGTCCACCAGCAGGATGCGTAGCGGGCGGACGGGCAGCGGCGAGGCCGCTCGCGGCGGCAGTGGCGCGGCTGCCGACGGCAGCGGGAGGATCACGCGCACCGACGTCCCGTGCCCGACCTCGCTCTGCACGATGAGATCGCCGCCGTGGCGCCGGGCGATGCCGAACGCGACGCTGAGCCCCAGGCCCGTGGCCCGCACGCCCTTGGTCGTGAAGAACGGCTCGTGCGCGCGCAGTCGCACGTCCTCCGGCATCCCGAGGCCCGTGTCGGTGACCGCGATCACGACGGTGCTGCCGCTCACGCTGGTGTCCACCGTGAGGCGACCGCCGCGGGGCAGGGCGTCGATCGCGTTGAGCACGAGGTTGGTCAGCATCTCGCGCAGGGCCCCGGCGTCGCCGGAGATCTGGGGCAGCGGCGTCAGGCGGGAGTCCACGACGATCTCGGTGCCGCGGGCGCGGGCCGCGTCCTGCCAGCGGCCGCGCGTCATTTCCAGCACATCCTTCACGATGTGGTTGAGGTCGACGGTGCGCGGCTCGGCGGTCCGCCGCATGCCGGCGAACTGCTGCAGGCGGCGCACGACCTCGGCACTGTCCTTGGCCGCGCGCTCGACGATCTCGAGCGGCCGGACCAGGCGCTCCTCCTGCGCGTGGCGGCGCATGAGCTGGACACGGCCGACCACGATCGTCAGCAGGTTGTTGAGGTGGTGCGCCGCACCGCCGGCCAGCTCGCCGAGGGCCCGCAGCGTCTCGCCCTGCACCAGCTTGCGCTGCATCGCGCGCAGGTCGCTCAGCGCCCGCTGAGCCTCCTCGTAGAGGCGGCCGTTGTCGAGCGCGATGGCGGCGTGATCGGCGAACGAGCCGAGATAGGCCAGGTCCTCGGCCGAATAGCGGCGCGGCGCCGTCGTGTTGAAGGCCAGCACGCCGAGGACGGTGTCGCGGATCTTCACCGGCAGGCCGAGGTAGGTCACGATGCCGGCCTCGCGGTCACGCTGGGCGAGCGCGTTGTTGGCGTCGCGCTGGACGTCGGCGACGAACACCGGCCGTCCGGCCGTCGCCACCTGGCCGGAGTAGCTCTCGCCCAGCGGCCGCGCGAAGTCCGGCGGCACCGGGCTGCCGGCCACCGCGGCCAGGCGCAGCGTCGCCGTCTCGCGCTCCATCAGCAGCAGGTTGACGTGCGGCGTGCCGGCGATGGCGGCCGCCTCGTGCACGATGCTCTCGAGGATGGTCTTGGTGTCGAGCCCTCCCAGCATCGTCCGCACGGCGCGCAGCAGGGCGGCCAGCTCCTCGGCGCGCTGCAGCGAGGCGCCGTGCAGCCGCGCCTGGGTCATCGCCACCGCGGCCTGCTGGGCCAGGCCCGTCAACAGCCGGACCTCGCGCTCGTCGGGCGCGCGTGGCGCCCGCCAGAACAGGCTGATGGCGCCCAGCACCGTGTCCTTGCTGATGAGCGGCACGGACAGCGCGGCGCGCCGCCCGTCGCGCTGCGCGACCTGGCGCAGCGGCCGGCCTGGCCGGCCCGCCTCGGCGTCGTCCATGGGCAGGGGCTCGCGCTCGAGATCGGCGACGAAGAACGGCGCCCGGCTCTTTGCGGCGACGCCGGCGGCGCCCTGGCCGAGCGCGAGTGACACGCTGGGCCAGCTCGCGTCGAAGCCACGCTGCGCCCGCACGTGCAGGCGCTGGTCGGCCGGATCCAGCTCGAGGACCGCGCACTGGTGGGCGCCGCTGAGCCGGACGGCGGCGTCCACGACCGCGTCGAGCACGGTGGGCAGGTCGAGCGTGGAGGTCAGGGTCGAGCCGACCTCGCGCAGCGCGGCCAGCTCGCCGGCCTGCGCCTGCGCCTCGCGGTAGAGGCGCGCGTTCTCCGCCAGCAGAGCGATCTGGCCGGCGATCGCGCTGGCCAGCTCGCCGGCGGAGCGCTCCCAGCGACGGCGCACGCGCGCGGTGAGGCGTAGCACGCCGATCGCCTCGCCCTTGCGCACGATTGGCACCAGCAGGTTGTCGTCAACCTCGACCGGGCGCTTGCTGCGCGCGGCTTCGGCCTCGCCCGGCGCCGCGTCGGCGGGCACGGCGCCGTCCGGCCACAGCGCGATCGTGCAGCGCTCGGCGTCCAGCGCGCGCGCCGCGCGCTGCGAGAGGTCGGCCAGGGCCGCCGGCAGGTCGAGCGTGGCGCCGAGCGCCTCGGCCGTCGCCAACAAGATTTCGGTGCGCTCGGCCCGCTCCAGTTGCTCGGCGTAGAGCCGCGCGTTGAGGATGGCCGGCGCCGCCGGCACGCAGATCGCCTCGGCGTGGGCGAGGTCGCGGCGAGTGAAGGGCCGACGGCCGCCGCGGCGGAAGAGCGCCAGCGCACCGGGCGGGGCGGCATCGCCCGGCAGCGGCACGCCGAGGAACGAGCGGACCTCCTCGGCCTCGAGCCATTGGCGCGCCTCGGGCAGCGCGGC
The DNA here is from genome assembly GCA_041493815.1 of Methylomirabilia bacterium. Taxonomy (GTDB): domain Bacteria; phylum Methylomirabilota; class Methylomirabilia; order Rokubacteriales; family CSP1-6; genus AR5. The sequence continues at coordinate 62 of JBGPZN010000337.1, read as the reverse complement.
GGCCGGCAGCTCGCGCAGGAGGACCGGGCCCCGCCGGTCGGTGATCCACCCCAGCACGTGGC
>JBGPZN010000396.1:0-3674 GCA_041493815.1 Methylomirabilia bacterium | reverse complement strand
GACACCGGCTTCTGGAAGGGCGACGCGCTCACCGCCCGGCCCTTCTTGCATGTGTTGTAGGAGGATGCCATGACGAATGCGCTGCGCCCCGTGGTCGGGCTCATCACGATCGGCCAGTCGCCGCGCTCGGACGTCGTGCCCGAGATGGCGGCGGTCATCGGCCCCGGCGTCGACGTGCGCGAGGCCGGCGCGCTGGACGGGCTCACGCGCGCGCAGATCGACGCGCTCCGGCCCACTGGCGACGACGAGATCCTGGTCACCCGCCTGCAGGACGGCGCCGCCGTCTTCGTCGGCAAGGAGAAGATCGTGGCGCTCGTGGAGGCGCGCATCGCCGAGCTGGAGCGCGGCGGCGCGTCCCTGACCGCCCTGCTCTGCACCGGCGCCTTTCCTCCGCTGACCTCGACCCGCCCGCTGATCCAGCCCCAGCCGCTGCTCCTCGGCGCCCTGAGGGCCATGCGGTGGCCCGGCCGGCTCGGCGTCGTCACCCCCTCGGTGCCGCACGTGCCGCAGACCGAGGCGCGCTGGCGCCGCGACGGCTTCGATCCGGTCGTGGTCCCGCTGTCGCCCTACGAGGAGGAAGACGCCGCGGCGCTGGCGCGCGTGGCCGGCACCTTCCGCGACGCCGGGGTGGGCCTGGTGGCGATGGACTGCATGGGCTTTCGCCGCAAGACCCGCGACGAGCTGCGCGGCCTCACCGGCGCGCCGGTGCTGCTCGCCAACCTGCTGGTCGCCCGCGTCATCGGCGAGCTCTGCGGCGGTTGATCAGGGTTGTCGAGGAGCGCTCCGGCTTCGCCGGGGCGTGACGAGCATTTGGGGGTTTGGGGGCCCTCTCGGGGCCCCCAATCAAGACAAGCTCTTCGGATCGAGCAGGTCGCGCAGGCCGTCGCCGAGCAGGTTGAAGCCGAGCACGGTGAGGTAGATCGCCAGCCCAGGAAACGCCGAGTACCACCACCACGTCGGCAGATAGTTGCGCCCGTGGCTGATCATCGCCCCCCACTCGGGATAGGGCGGCTGGGCGCCGAGGCCGATGAAGCCGAGACTGGCCGCCGCCAGAATCGCCATGCCCATGTCCATGCTGGCCTTCACCACGATCGGCGAGACGCAGTTCGGCAGGATGTGCACGAACACGATGCGCAGCCGGCCGGTCCCGACGGCGCGGGCCGCCTCGACGTACGTCTCCTGCTTGAGCGCCAGCGTCTTGCCCTGCACCAGCCGGACGTAGCCCGGCCACCACACGAGCGCCAGCGCGAGCATCGCGTTCACGATGCCGGGGCCGAGCGCGCCCACGACGGCGAGCGCCAGGATCAGCGCCGGCACCGACAGGAAGACGTCGGTCACGCGCATGATGAGCTCGCCGAGGGCGCCGCCGAGGTAGCCGGCCACGATGCCGAGCGGCACGCCGATGAGCGCGGCGATCACGGTGATGACGAGGCCGATCTGCAGCGACACCCGGGCGCCGAGGATCACGCGCGTGTAGACGTCGGTGCCCACCTCGTCGGTGCCGAACCAGTGCGCGGCGCTCGGCGGCTGCAGCTTGCGCTCCAGGTGGACGGCGCCCCGGGCATCCTCCGGGTACGGCGCGATCCATGGGCCGATCGCGACAACGATGAGGAAGAGCACGACGATCGCGAGTCCCGCCATCGACGAGGCGCTGCGCGCGAAGAGCCGCACGTAGCGCCGGATCTCGCGCCGCCGGCCCTCGCGTTCCTCGAGCCACGCCAGCGACAGGACGCGCGCCGTCACGTGACGCTCGGGCGACGGATCCGCGGGTCGAGCCAGCCGTACGCCAGGTCCACCAGCAGATTGACGAGCATGACGTTGAGGCCGATCAGCAGCGTCACGCCCATGATCGGCTGGAAGTCCGACGACACCGCCGCGTTGACCGCGTAGAGCCCGATGCCCGGCCAGTCGAATACCGTCTCGACCAGGATCGTGCCACCCAGCATCCAGCCGTAGCGCAGGCCGATCATCGTCAGCGTCGGGATCATGGCGTTCCGGAGCGCGTACCTCGTCACGACGCGGGGGCCCGAGAACCCCTGCGCGCGCGCCGTCTTGATGTAGTCCTGCTGCAGCGTCTCCAGCATCTCCGCCCGGTTCACGCGCATGATCGAGGCCAGCGCGGGGAAGCACAGCGTGACGACAGGCAGCACGGCGTGGCGCGCGGCGTCGGCGAAGGTCGCCCACTGCCCGCGCAAGAGCGCGTCGACGAACAACAGGTGCGTGAGGGGCGCCGGCGGCGTGGCGGTGAGTCCGAGGCGGCCGCCCAGCGGCAGCCAGCCCAGGTAGAGCGCGATCAGCAGCTGCAGCATCAGGCCGAGCCAGAAGGCCGGCAGCGCTACCCCCGACACCGAGACGACGCGCGCCCAGTGGTCGATCCACGTGTCCTTGTACACGGCCGACAGCATCCCGAGCGGGATGCCGACGGCGACGGCGAGCAGCAACGACAGGGTGACCAGCTCGAAGGTGTTCGGGAAGTAGCGGGCGAGGTCGTCGCGGACGGCGTTGCGGCTGCGCAACGACTCGCCGAGGTCCCCCGCGGCGAGGCCGCGGAGGTAGCGCACGAACTGGACGCCGAGCGGCCGGTCGAGCCCGTACTTCGCCCGGATCGTGTCGACCATCGATTGATTGGCGTCGGGACCCGCCGCGAGCCGGGCGGGATCGCCGGGGACGACGTGGGAGATGGCGAACGTCAGGCACAGGAGCCCGAACAGCATCAGGCCCAGGAAGGCCAGCCGGCCGAGCAGGTACGGCGTCAGCGGTGGATCGTCCTCACTTCGCCACGATCGCCAGCGGGTAGAGATCGACCTCGCCGGTGAAGCGCACCGGGCTGAACACGAAGCCCTTCACGTGGTCGCGCATGCCCCAGCGGCGGTTGGCCAGCATGCCGAAAAGCTCCGGCGCGTCGGCGGCGATGCGCTTCTGGATCTCGGCGTAGAGCGGCGCCCGCTCTTCCCACTTGGCCAGCGTGCGGGCGCGCTCGATCAGCCCCCACACATCCGCGTTGGTGTAGAAGGACGAGCCGTAGTACTTGCCCCAGGAGTTCTTGTGGTACTGGTACGCCACCGCGTCGGGATCGATCGAGACCGGCGTGGCGAACACGGCCAGCAGGTCGGGGGACGACTCGACCTTGGCGCCGCGCGCGACCATGTTCGGCCACGTCAGCGGCACCATCTTCACCTTCAGATTCAGCTTGCCGAGGTTGTCGATGAGGACCAGCCCCATCTTGCGCTCTTCCTCGAGGCCCTGGACGTAGACGTACTCCAGCTCGATGCCGCCGGCGGGATAGGCGCTCTTGGCGAGGAACTCCCTGGCCCTGGCGAGATCCTGGCGCGGGAAGCCAGGCACGGCCAGGTGGCCCCGCGTCGCGTTGGGGAACGGGCTGGTCTGCAGCGCGGCGTTACCGTTGTAGATCTTGAGCAGCGATTCGTAGTCGAAGCTGTAGACGATCGCCTTGCGAAGGTTGGCGTCGCTGGTCGGGGCCTTCTGCGTGTTCATCTTGAGCCCGAAGGTCGTCATGCCGGGGAAGTTGGGCACCACGATGCCCGGCATCTTGGCGACCTGGTCGTAGTCGTCGGCGGAGAGCCCCTCGACGATGTCGGCCTCGCCGCGCAGCAGCGCCGCCCGCTGGGCCGCCGACTCCCGCACGAGCTTGAGGATGACGCCGCCCACGTGGT
>JBGPZN010000622.1:0-2148 GCA_041493815.1 Methylomirabilia bacterium | reverse complement strand
GGCCACCGACTTCGCGGTCGTGATGGTGTCCCGTTCGATGATCAGGCAGATGCCGGTGCCGATCCGGAGCTTCTTCGTCGCGGCGGCCGCGGCCATCAGCGAGACGAAGGGATCGAGCGTGTGCTTGTACTCCTCGGGGAGCTGGCCGCCCGCGAACGGGCTGCGCCGGCTGGTCGGGATGTGGGTGTGCTCGGGCACCCACAGCGACTCGAAGCCGCGGGACTCAGCCTCGCGGGCCAGCTCGTCGATGCGGATCGCGTACTCGGTGGCGAAGATGCAGACGCCGATGTGCATGCGTGTCTCCTTCAGGGTTGCGGGATGAGCGTGAAGTGCGTGTGGGCGGCGAGCCAGCGCCCGTCGCGCCGCACGAACGCGATGGTGCAGCGTCCGGGGCGGCGGAACGTCGAGCCGTCGGGGCGCGTGCCCAGTGAGTCCCAGGTGGTCGCGGCCCAGCCGTGGTCGCCGGCGACGGCGCCGCGGGCGCGGTCGTCGTGCATGGTGAATTCGCGGATGTTGCCCCAGACCTTGTGCCACTGCGCGGCCATGACGTTGTCGATGCCCTCGACGAACGGGGCGACCGTCCCGAACGCCACGATCTCGGGCGCGCACATCTTGCGGCCCGCCTCGAAGTCCACGGCCCGGACGCACGCCTGCCACTCGCGCAGCCACGCGCGCAACGGATCGATCAGGTCCTGGGCGTCCTCGGTCATGACGTTCTCGGTACGTCCCGGCCGATCAAAACAGGCCAGATGCTAGGCGGCGAGGGAAGGCCCGACTGAGAGGTTGTGAAGAAATACTGGCCTCCTCGGCCTGGACTCGGCGAGAGTGGGCGCATGTCAGACACCTTGTTCCCCTTGCCGCCGGCCGGGATGGATCGCGATCCAAGCGTGCCGCCCATCCCTCGCGTCGAACGTCCCAACCGAGCTCAGCTCGAACTGCGCTCGGTCGACCTGGACGGCCTGCTGCCCGCCGACCACCGCGCGCGGCTGGTCTGGGACTTCGTCGAGGGCCTCGACCTCTCGTCGTTGTACGCGGCGATCCGTGCCGTCGAGGGGAGCGCCGGCCGGCCGGCCATCGACCCGGCCATCCTCACTGCGCTCTGGTTGTACGCCACGCTGGAGGGGGTCGGCAGCGCCCGCGCGCTCGATCGACTCTGTGACCAGCACGATGCTTACCGCTGGCTGGCCGGCGGCGTGTCGGTGAACGACCACACGCTGGCCGACTTCCGCGTCGCGCACGCCGAGGTGGTCGACACTCTGTTGACCCGCAGCGTGGCCACTCTGGTGGCCGAGGGCCTCGTGACGCTGACGCGGGTCGCGCAGGATGGCGTGCGGGTCCGGGCCAGCGCCGGCGCCGCCTCGTTCCGGGGGCGCGAGCGGCTGCAACACGGCCTCGAGGAGGCCGACGCTCAGGTCCGCGCCTTGCGGCAGGAACTCGACGACGATCCCGCCGCCACGTCGCGCCGCCAGGCGGCGGCCCGCAGGCGCGCGGCCCAGGAGCGCGTCGCGCGCGTGCAGCACGCGCTGGCGCAACTGGCCGACGTCGAAGCGCAGCTGCAGAAGGCCAAGGACTCGGCCGCGCGGCGGCGGACCGCTCGGGCCTCCGTGACGGACCCCGAGGCGCGCGTGATGAAGATGGCCGACGGCGGCTTTCGCCCGGCCTTCAATCCCCAACTGGCGGCGGACACCGGCAGCCAGATCATCGTGGGCGTGGCCGTGACGAATGTCGGCCGCGACCTCGGCCAGCTGCCCCCGATGGTCGAGCAATTGCGGCGGCGCTTCGGCCGCCCCCCGGACGAGGTCTTGGTCGACGGCAACTTCACGGGCCACGAGGCGCTCGACACGCTCACCGCCGGGGGCTGTGTCGTCTACGCCCCGGTGCCGCAGCCCCGGAAGTCGAAAAAGGATCCGGCGGCCCCGCTGCGGGATCCGCACATCCCGCTGCCGGACGATAGCCCCGCCGTCGCGGCGTGGCGCCAACGCATGGGCACGGACGCCGCCAAGACGCTCTACAAGCTGCGGGCCGCCACGGCCGAATGCATCAACGCGATTGCCCGTAACCGGGGGCTGCAGCAGTTTCGAGTCCGCGGCGTCGACAAAGCCCGCGCCGTGGTGCTGTGGTTCGCCCTCGCGCACAATCTGATGCGCG
>JBGPZN010000160.1:0-7535 GCA_041493815.1 Methylomirabilia bacterium | reverse complement strand
GGTCCTTGCCGGTGACGGGCCCGACCTCCTCGATCTCGTAGTCACGGATGTGCACTCCGCCCGCCCGGAACTCGTCGAGGTGATAGAACGACTCCGCGCCCACGTTGATGGCCGTCCACTCGTCCCAGAGCGCGCGGTTGGCCAGGCGGTAGCGGTCCATGGCGGCCAGCATCGCACATTCGTGTGCTATTCTCGGCCGCGTCCGACGCACAGGAGAGATTCTGCCCACCGGCGAGCGGTTCGTCATCGTCTTCGTGGTCGATGGGCTCCGCCCCGACGCCATCAGCGCGGAGGACACGCCGGCGCTCGCGAGACTGCGCGCCGAGGGCGTGGACTTCACGAACGGCCACGCGGTGTTCCCCACGGTGACGCGTGTGAACGCGGCCGCGCTCTCGACGGGGACGCAACCGGGCACGAACGGGATCGTCGGCAACCAGATGTACGTTCCCGCGGTCGATCCGCGGCGCGCGTTCGACACCGGCAACTACCGCAACCTCTCGCGGCTCGATCAGGCCACCGGTGGGCGGCTCCTGCTCGCCCCGACGCTCGCCGAGCGTCTGCAGGCGGCGGGCCTGCGGCTGGCCGGCGTCAGCTCGGGCTCGACCGGCAGCGCGTTCCTGCTGAATCCGAAGTCGCCGGCGGGCGTCGGCGTGCTCGTCAACGGCTACTTCGACCCCGGCAAGACCGTGGCCTATCCGCCCGCGGTGAGCGAGGCCATCCTCGCCAAGTTCGGGCCGGCGCCGGCGAAGGGCGCCGGCGGCGACCGTTACGACGCGGTGGTCACGTGGACGCAGCGGGTGCTGCGCGAGTACGTGCTTCCCGAGCTCACGCCCACGGTCGTGATCAACTGGCTGACCGAGCCGGACCACAGCCAGCACAGCGTCGGCGTGGGCTCGCCGTCCGCGCGCGAGGCGCTCCGACACGACGACCGCGAGATCGCGCGCGTGCTGGCGACGCTCGACGAGCTGGGCCTGGCGGCGTCGACCGACGTGCTCGTCGTGTCGGACCACGGATTCAGCACGAACACGGCCGGCGTCGACGTGGCCGGCGAGCTGGTCGGCGCCGGGCTGAAGGCGTCGCGCGACCCTGGCGACGTGGTCCTGGCCAGCAGCGGCCAGGCCGTGGCGGCGTACGTCGAGGACCACGACGCGGAGCGGATCGCGCAGATCGCGCGCTTCGTCCAGTCGCGCGAGTGGGGCGGCGTGGTCTTCGCCGCCGGCCGGGCGCCGGGCGACCCGCGCGGCACCGTCGAGGGCACGTTCGCGCTCGAGCTGATCCACGTGGCCAATGGCGAGCGTGGCCCTGATCTGCTGTTCACGTTTCCGTGGACCTCGCGGCCCAATGCGTTCGGCGTGCCCGGGACCGACCTGGCGAACGTCGGCGGCGGCGCCAGGCTGTACGCCAGCGACCACGGCAGCATGAGCCCGTGGAACGTGCGCAACACCTTCCTGGCCTGGGGCGTGGACTTCAAGAAGCAGACGATCGTCCGCACACCGGCGGGCAACGTGGACGTGGCGCCGACGATCCTCGCCCTCCTCGGCCTCGCCGGCGATGGGCTCGACGGCCGGGTCCTTCACGAAGCGTTCGTGGACGGCCCCGACGCCGAGCAGGTGGTGATCGCCACGCGCGTGCACACCGCGGAGGCCGGCGCGTATCGCGCCGCCATCCAGATCTCGGAGGTGAGCGGGCGCCGCTACGTGGACAAGAGCTGGCGCATGGGTTGAGTGCTATGCTCCGCGGGTCCCCACCAAAAGGAGGCGCTCATGCATCGCCTCGCCCGACCTGTACATCTGATGGAGCTCGCCGGCGCCGTGCTGTTCGTCAGCGCCTGCGGGAGCCTCGAGGTCCGAACCGAGGGGACGAGCGGGCCGATCGCGTGGCGAGTCAGCGACATCGCCGTTGTCACGCGGGACATTCAAGGCAAGGCGGTCGATGGCCAGGCGTTCACCGTGGTCGTCACCAACACCAGCGACCGCACGCTGACGTTCACCAGGATGGACGAGAAGCGCTATCGGCCGGGGACCAACACCGGGTCCGCGAGTTACACCGGACGATGGGTGCTGCGGCGCGGCCGGGAATGGAAGATCAACCGCTTCACGTCCCTGGTTTGCAACGATGCCAGTGGCTGCGCGGAGAGTGGCTCGACGCAGACCTTGCTTCAGATCGTTCTCACGGGCAACGACGATCAGGATCGTCCAGTCCAGGCCCGGCTGGATATCACCCTTCCCCCGGCAGCCACGGGTCGTGCTCCCATAGTTCGTTAGACATTCAGCGCTTCTCGGCCGGCGTGGCCGTCGCCGGTCCCATGCCCCACACCTGGATGATGGTTTCCTCGGTCTTGGCGCCGTCGTAGTGCACCTTGCCGCCGTAGTGGATGACGTAGCTTCCCGCGGGCGCCGGCACGGTGCTCTCCGGATCGAACTTCTCGCCGGTGCCCATCCACCAGGTGCCGGACACGACCACGAAGAAGCGGTCGTTGGGATGGAAGTGGGGGCGGCTCATGTTCCCGGGAAGCCACTTGACGCGCGCGACGTACGGCCCCGGCTTGCTCGGATCGCCGAACAGCACGGCTTGCTCGTTGGTGCCGGCCGCGTTCCTGACCCACTTGATGTCGGCCGGGGTCTGGAAGTCGACGGCCGTGCGATCGATGTCGGTGCCGGAACCCGCGGGCGCGACCATCGTGAAGACCATCAGCGTGGAGAGAAGGGCGAGAAAGAGCGCGTGGGTCATGCTGCCTCCTTGGATGCGGTCGAGCGGGTGAGGGTCGTGGTCAGGCGCGGACGGCCTGCACCATGCGCTGGGCGGCGCCGCTGATCAGGCCGGCGTCGCTGCCCAGCACGACGAACCGGTAGCCGTGCGCGATCATCGCGCGCGCCTCGTCGGCCGAGAACGCGATGCCGCCGAGCGAGACCTCGCGGTGGGCGAGGATCTTCGCCTCGGCCTTGGCCACGACCTCGCGCAGGCGGGGATGGTCGAACTGGCCCGCCACCCCCAGGTTCTCCGAGAGGTCGCCGCGCGCCACCGCGACGACGTCCAGCCCGCCGACGGTCAGGATGTCGTCCAGCGCGTCCACGCCGGCCTGGGACTCGATGAGCACCACGTTGAGCACGGCGTCGTTGGCGACCTTCAAGTATTCGAGGTTCGGCAGCGCCCAGCGCAGCGCCGCGTAGGTCGGACCGTAGCCGCGCCGGCCGGCGGGCGCGTAGCGGACGGCCCGCACCGTGGCCTCGGCCTCCGCCCGCGTGGCGATCTGTGGAAACACGACGCCGAGCGCGCCGCAGTCGAGCACCGGCTTGACGAGGTCGGCCCCGACGCCGGGCACGCGCACGATCGGCGTCGCCGGCGTGCCGGCAGTGGCCGCGATCATGGCGGCCACCGACTCGATGCCGATGGGCGCGTGCTCGGTGTCGATCATCAGCCAGTCGACGCCCGTCCGGGCCAGCGCCTGGACGAGCTGCACGCTCGGCATCGACACGAGGTAGCCGAGCGTCGCCCGGCCGTCGGCGAGCGTGCGCCTGAGCTGATTGAGCGGGCTCATGCTCGGGGAGTATAGTCGCGCATGGACCGAATCCGCCTGGCGATCGTCGGCTGCGGCAACATCTCCCAGCTCAACGCCCCCGGATACCTGCAGCACCCGCGGTGCGACGTGGTGGCCCTGTGCGACACCGACCCCGAGCGGGCCAAGCGGCGGGCCCGCGACTGGGGGATCACGCCCCGCGTGTACTCGGACTTCGCGCAGGTCCTGGACGACGGCGCGATCGACGCGGTGGAGCTGCTCACGCCGACCTGGATGCACGCCGACCAGATCGTGGCGGCGCTGGCGGCCGGCAAGCACGTCTCGGCCCAGAAGCCGCTGGCCATCTCCATCGCCGAGGCCGATCGCATCGCCGCCGCCGTGGCCCGGGCCGGGACCACGTTCCGCGTGACCGAGAACTTCCTCTACTACCCGCCCATCCTGAAGGCCAAGGAGCTGCTCGACGCCGGCGCCATCGGCGAGCCCTCGCTGGTGCGCATCCACACCACGCGCGCCCAGCACATCACCGGCCAGGCCATCGAGCTCGACGCCGACGCGCTGGTGTGGCGCCGCGACCGCGATCGCAACCCCGGCGGCGCCCTCTACGACGACGGCGTGCACAAGTACGCAACGGCCGCCCTGTGGATCGGCGAGATCGGCGACGTCTCGGCCATCGTGACCCGCGGCGACGATCTCATCCAGGAGACGCCGAGCGTGGCCACCTGGCGCTTCAAGGGACGCGACTGCCTGGGCATCATCGACTACACCTACGCGCCCGAGATGACCATCCGCTCCCGCTACTACCGGGCCGACGAGTTCTTCGAGATCCACGGCAGCCGCGGCATCATCTGGGTCACGCGCTGCACCGGCGAGATGCTCGACATGCCGGCCGTGATGGTGATCCGGGGGACGGAGACCGTCAGCTACCAGGTGCCAACCGACTGGCGCCTCGGCTTCGACGGCGCGGCCGCCGATTTCGTCGACGGCCTGCTCACCGGGCGCCAGCCGCAGCAGGACGTCCACGCCGCCACCCACATGCTTCGCGTCCCGCTGGCGATCTACGAGGCCGCGCGCACCGGGCGGGCAGTGGCGCCGGAGTCGATCAAGTAGTCAGACGCGCCTAGTCTAGAGTGCGTGATGAAAACCCGCAGGCTGCTCAAAAAGGCCCAGATGCGAGGCGGCGCCCGATGGCCGCACGCGAGGCGTACTCCCTGTACGTTGAGCGTGCGGCCGCGGGCGCCAACGAAGCAGATGGGCCTTTTTCAGCAGCCTGCCTGCTAGCGGCCGCCGGTGACGGCGAGGGTGTGGCCGGTGACGTAGCTCGCCTCGTCGGAGGCGAGGAAGAGCACGGCGTGGGCGACCTCGAAGGGCTCGCCCAGGCGGCGCAGCGGGGTCATGTGGTTCGGGCTGTACTCGACCGTCTCGTTCAGTCGCCGCAGGCCCGGCCCGAAGCGCTCGGTGTCGATCGGACCGGGCGCCACCGCGTTCACGTTGATCTTGTGCTCGGCGAGCTCGAGCGCCACGTCGCGCACGAAGCCGTGCACCCCGGCCTTGGCCGCCGAGTACGCGGAGCCGCCCTGGTAATAGGCGGTCCACGGCGTGCCCTCGCGGGCGCCCGAGGACATGCATACGATGCGGCCGTGCTTCTGGCGGATCATGTGCGGCACCGCGGCCCGCGTGCACAGAAAGGTGGACCGGAGGTTCAGGCGGAGCACGAAGTCCCAGTCCTCGACCCGCATCTCCCAGATCTTGGCGTTGCGGCTGCCGCCGACGACGTTGACGAGAATCTCAACGCGCCCGAACCGATCGACGCAGGCGTCGATCAGCCGCTGGGCGGGCGCCTCCTCGGTCAGATCGCCGGCGACGGCCAGCGCGGTCCCGCCGGCCGCGGCGATGGTGGCGGCCGTGCGCTCGAGCCCGGCGGGCTCGACGTCGCCGAGGACCACGCCCGCGCCCTCCCGGGCCAGCAGCTGCGCGATCTCCCGGCCGAGGCCGCTCGCGGCGCCCGTCACCACGGCGGCCCGATCGCGCACACCGGCCATCGCTACGCCGGATCCAGTCCCACGATCTCGTTGAACCGTCCGAAGCCGATGTAGAGCGTCGTGTGGGCGGTCAGCTCGATGATCTCGGCCTCCGAGAAGTGCTGGCGCAGCTCCGCCCAGAAGGCGTCGTCGACCTTCTGGTGATCGACGGCGAGCTTCTCGGCGTAGCGGAGGGCGGCCCGCTCGCGCGGGGTCAGCAGATCCGAGCTCTCGTCGTTGATCGCGGCGATCTTGGCTTCGGTCGCCCCCGCATGCCGGGCCCCGGCATAGCGCAGGGTGAGTCAGTAGCGGCAGGCGTTGAGGCCGGCGATCTTGATTCGCACCAGCTCGCGGAGCACCGGATCGATGGTGCCCACGCGCCCGAGCGCGGCGCGGAACGCGCCGAGCGCCTTCAACACGGCCGGGTTCTTCGCGTAGGTCCGCGTGCTCGCCGAGGTGCCGGTCTGGCGCTCGGCCTCCTCGCAGGCGTGCCGGATCTCGTCGTCGACCTGGTGGATCCCCAGCGGCTCCATCCTCGCCATCGTCGTCCTCCTCGTGGTCTCGGGTAAGCGGGTTGCGTCAGTCAGGGATGCAGGCGGTGACGGTGATCTCCACGAGGAGCTCGGGTGAGTTCAGCGCGGCGACGGTCACCGTGGTCCTGGCCGGCTTGTTGGTCGGGAAGTACTTCGCGTACTCCTCGTTGTAGGCGGCGAGCTCCTGCACCCTGGTCAGGTACGTCGTCGCGGTCAGCACGTTGTCGAGCGACGTGCCGGCGGCGGCCAGGATCGTCTTGATCCGCTCGAGAATGTTGCGGGTTTGTTCCCGCATGTCCTTGCCGAGCTCTCCGGTGACCGGATGCCGCCCCGTCTGGCCGGACACGAAGACGAGGTGGCCGAACCTCGTGGCCAGCGACAGGTTGGGGTTTGCCGCCGCCGCGTCGACCTTGACGATCTCTTTCTTGGGCATGGTGCTCCCTCTCAGGGCAGGTCGACGATCTCGACCCAGTTGGGATTCTTGCCCATAGGGTACTCCTTCAGCTTGGTGAGCTTGCCGCTGGCCGGGTCGATCGCGTAGCTCGACAGGCCGTGCGAGAGCTGGCCGACCGCCAGCAGGTAGCGGCCGGAGGAGTCGATGTTGAATCCGCGCGGCTGCTTCTCGGTCGGCACGCTGCCGATCGGCGTCAGCGTGCCGTTCGCCGGATCGACCTTGAAGCCCGCCAGGGTGCTCGACGTGCGCTCCGAGGCGTAGAGGAACCGGCCGTCGGGCGTGACGTGCAGGTCGGCGGCCGCGGGCTTGCCCTGGAAGTCGGGCGGCAGCGCGCTTACCGCCTGCTTCTCGGTGAGCTTGCCGGTGCCGGCGTCGTAGTCGAACACGTAGACGGCCCCGTCGAGCTCGCCGACCACGTAGACGAGCGTGCCGCCGGGATGGAAGACGAAGTGGCGCGGCCCGGCCTTGGCCTTCACCGCGACCGCCGGCGGCGTGGTCGGCGCCAGCGTGCCGGTGGCCGCGTTGAACGTGAACTGGTTGACGCGATCGTTGCCGAGTGTGGGGACCAGCACGTGGCGGTTCGCCGCATCGGCCATGATCGAGTGGGCATTCGGATGGTCCGGCAGCACCTGCTGCACCGGCCGCACGGTGCCGGGCGGCCCGATCGGGCTCACGGTGACCTTGTGGCCGGGATACGATGCGCCAAGGAGGAAGCGCCCCGTGCGGTCGGTGGCGATGTAGGCCATGCTGTCGGGCAGCGGACCGCTGGCGACGTGCCTGAGCTTGCCGCTGGCGGGATCGATGGCGAAGCCGGCCGCGATCTTCGGCTCGCCCCGCGTGCCGACATAGAGAAACCGGCGATCGGGGCTGACCGACATCGGCGTCGAGCCGCCCGGCTTCTCGATGCCCGGGATCGGCACCTTCTCCACGACGGTCAGATCGCCGCTCTGCCGATCGAGCTGCAGCACGTAGATCTCGTTGCTCTCGGCGTTGCCGACGTAGACGAACGTGGC
>JBGPZN010000636.1:0-2056 GCA_041493815.1 Methylomirabilia bacterium | reverse complement strand
AGGACCATGCGAAGCCGGCCGGCGCTCGACACGAAGATGCCGCCGGGCACCGCCTTGCCCTCCACCGCCGCGCCGAACGCGACCACGCCGTCCCGGTTCAGGGCCGGCGGTCCGAAGCCGGCAAAGATGCCGCCCGCCGGGGCGGCGTCACCCTGCGCGACGATCTTCTGCAGCTGCCCGCGCGAGGACACCAGCAGCGCCTCGATGCTGTCGCGCCCACGCCGCACCGTGGCCAGGAAGGCGATGTCCCCCTTCGCGTTGATCGTGGGCGCGTCGAGGGCCGCCAGCACGCCCGAGGCGATGCCGGGGGCGGCGGCTCCGCTCAACGCCACCGGCCGGACGCGGCCGTTCCGGGCGGCGAAGATGCCCTCGACCGAGCGTCCGCCGGCGATCGCCGCGGCGAAGACGACGGTGCCGTCGTCGCCGAGCCCGGGCGCCGGATGCTTGCCGAATCCGGATAGCCGGCCGACGCCGGGCACGCGATCGCCCTCGCGGGCGACGGCGGTGACGCGGCCGCGCGACCACAGGAAGAGGCCCTCGTCGGTGCCGGCGCGGCTGAGCGTGGAGAAAAACGCGACGTCGCCCCGCGCATTCACGGGCGCCACGATGGGCATCGACTCGGTGCCGAAGCGGTCGAAGACGCCGCCGCCGGGCGCGGCGTCGCCAGTGGCGGCCACGCGCCGCAGCCGGGCCGGCTCGTCGCCCGAGGCCGTCGTCGCGACGCAGAGCGCGAGCAGCGTCACCACGACGCGCCGGCCGAGCGGGAACTGGCGTACGGGCATGCGGGGGAGTATAGGGAGGCGACCAGGGTGTCGCAATGACGACGATCGCGCGCGTGCTGGCGCTGGGCCTGATGGTGACCGCCGCGATCTGCGCGGATGGGATCGCGTCCGAGAAGTCTGCGGCGCCCCGGACCGAGGCGTTTCTCGGCGCGTGCTACTGCCGGGCGGCCGGGACGCTGCAGTGCACCGGTGACCTCAGCGAGCGCGAATGCCGGCGGCGGTGCGACGAGGCGCTCTGCGACGACTGGTTCTGGAAGGAGCGCCTGCCGTGCTGGAACTGGGGCTACGGCGGCTAGGGTTGCGGGTGTGAGGGAGATCGACGCCGCGACGGGCGCCAACGTCGGCGGCCTGGAGGCGCTCCGGGCCGGTGACGTCCACGTCTGGTACGTCGATCTCGCCGTCGCGGCCGTCGCGGTGGGGCGGCTCGCCGCGTGCCTGTCCCAGGACGAACGCGCGCGTGCCTCTCGCTTCAAGTTCGACCGAGACGCTCGGCGCTTCATGGTGGCCCGGAGCGCGCTGCGCACGCTGCTGGGCGGGTACCTCGGCCTGGCGCCTCGCGGCGTGGCGTTCACGTACGGGGCGCACGGCAAGCCCGCGCTCGATGGGGTTCACGCGGCCCTGGGCTTCAACCTGTCCCACTCGGGGGAGGTGGCGGTGGTCGCCGCGGGTTGGGATCGTGCCGTCGGCGTCGACGTGGAGCTGCCTCGGCCGCTCCCCGATCTCGCCGCCCTCGCCGCGCGGTCGTTCGCGCCGCGTGAGCGGGCCGTGCTCGACGCGTTGCCGGAGACGGAACGGCCGGCGGCCTTCTTCCGCTGCTGGACGCGAAAGGAGGCCTTCATCAAGGCGACGGGGCAGGGGCTGGCGCAGCCGCTCGACGCCTTCGTGGTCTCGCTCGCCCCGGACGAGCCGGCCCGCTTCCTCGACATCGACGGCGACCCCGGCGCCCTCACCCGCTGGACACTGCACGACCTGCAGCCACCGGTCGGCTATGCCGGCGCCCTCGTCGTGGAAGGCGCGGTACGCGCCGTGCACGGGCGCAAGCTCGACTACGGACGGATCGCGGGCTGAGGGAGCGTCGCGGGCGCCGAGTATACTCTCGCCATGCTCCAGCCGGACCTCGAGGCGCTGGATCGCGACGCCCTCGCGCGGCTGCAGCTCGAGCGCATGCGCCTCACGCTGGCGCGGGTGCTCGACAATCCCGCCTGGGCGCGACGGCTGGGCGGTGTGCAGGCCGGCGATCTCCGGAGCGACGACGACTGGCGCCGGCTGCCGTT
>JBGPZN010000576.1:0-2330 GCA_041493815.1 Methylomirabilia bacterium | reverse complement strand
CGGTGACCTTGTGCCTGGCAAGGAACCCTTGCGTCTTGGCGCAGGTCATTCAGCCGTTCCGGTGGTAGCTCCAGTCGACTCTGCTCATCATGGCCTCCTGTCGGCCGGGATCATGGCACGGATCGCCGGTGCCCATCGAGGCCGGGTCACCGAAGTCCGATCGACCCCCGGAGCTCGTGCCACAGGCGCTGGACGTCCTCGGGGGCCACCGGCCGTTGCGCGGCGAGCGCGTCGACGCGGACGTACAGCGTGCGGCGCACGTACGCGCGGTACGGCGCGGGCAGGCTCATCAGCAGCGCGATGAACGCGTCTTGCAGCGCCGACGGCCAGCGACGCTCGTGCTCGCGGCGCGCGGGGCCGAAGTCGAACCGCGCGTCCAACTCGCCAGGTGGCGCCTCGCCCCCGCGCTCGGCCCGCAACGCGGCCGTCGCCGCCTCGTTGACGCGCTCGCCGTCGACGACCACCCCGTACGCCTCCCGCGCGTGCTCGCGCGAGACGAGCCCCGCGGCGACGTCGGCGAGGACCGCCGCCGGCGGCCGCCGGAAGCGATCGCCGTGGCCGCCGCCGCCCGGCGTCCGCACGCTGAGCACGTCGCCCGGCTCGAGCGCCAGCACGTCGATCTTCGGCAGCGGTCGCTCGGCGGCGGTGCCCGGATTCAGCACGACGCTCCCGGTGGAGCCGGCGGTGCCGCCGGCCACGCCCCACGGCGCGAAGCGCAGCCGTTCCATCCCGCGCGCGGTCACGAGGCCCTCGGGACGGAAGACCTGGAAGTCGAGCCGCACCGCGAAGCCGCCGCGGAACCGTCCGGGCCCGGCCGAGTCCGGCACGAGATGGAAGCGGCGCACGACGATCGGCACCTCGGCCTCGAGCGTCTCGACCGGCGTCGTCTTCAGGAAGCCGAGCGAGGCGTCGCAGCCGTCGATTCCGTCGCGGCCCGGCCGGCCGCCGCCCCCGCCGATCATGGGCTCGATCACGGTCACGTGGCGCCGGCCCGCCTCCGGATCGGGCAGCGAGAGCGCGACCATGCACCCCTGACCGCCGCTGGCGGCGGGGATGTGCGCGGGCACCGCAAGGGCGAGCGCGCCCAGCACCGCGTCGTAGATCCGGAGCACGGTGGCGTAGCGCACGCCGCACGCCGCCGGGAACTTCGGATTCACCACCGAGCCCTCCGGCAGCGTCATGCGCACGGGCCGGAGCACGCCCGCGTTCAGCGGAATGGTGCGGTCGCGGGTCACGAAGTAGTTCACGAGCGCGATGGACATGAAGGGGTGGACGCGCCCGGCCGTGGGCACGTTGAGCGCGGAGCCCACCTGCACGTCGCTGCCCGTGAAGTCCAGGTGGATCTCGCCGTCGCCGATGGTGAGCGCGACCTTCAGCCGGATGGGGATGTCCGTCACCACGTCGTCCTCGATGTAGTCCGTGAACTCGTAGCGCCCGGCCGGCATGCGGCGGATGAGCGCCTCGACCTTGCGGGTGGCGTAGTCGATCAGGTCGTCCATGGCCTTGTCGACGGTGTCGGGGCCGAAGCGCCGGATCAGCTCGTGCATCCGCCGCTCGCCCGTCGTGAGCCCGGCCACCAGCGCCTGCAGATCGCCCCAGTTCTGCTCGGGGATCCGGCAGTTGGCGAGGATCACGTCGAGCAGGTCTCGATTGACGGCGCCACGCACGAACAGCTTCTTCGGCGGCAGCCGCAGCCCTTCCTGGAAGATCTCCGACGCGCGGGGGGTGATGGACGCCGGCACCATGCCGCCGACGTCGGAGCTGTGCAGGAACCCGGCGCCGTACGCCACGAGCCGCCCGTCCCAGAAGATCGGACGGATCAGATGGATGTCGGGCAGGTGCGTCGCCGCCGCCGCCGAGCCGTACGGATCGTTGGTGATGACGACGTCGCCCGGCTCCAGCGGTCCGACGGACTCCAGCGTGTGCGCGTAGCTGATGCCGCCGAAGCTGGCCACGCCGAGCTCGATCGGATAGGCGAAGAACTCCCCGAGCGGGGTGAGCAAGCCGCAGGTGAAGTCTGCCGTCTCCTTCACGAACGTGGTGTAGGCGGTGCGCTCCACGACGTACGCCATCTCCTCGACGGCGCCCTGCAGGTAGTTCCGGAGGATCTCCACGGTCAGCGCGTCCAGGCGCATCAGCCCTCCCTCCGGAGCCACAGGTTACCGAACCGGTCGACGTCGCCGACGTGGCCGGTCGGCACGAGGACGGTCGTGTCCGTCTGCTCGACGATGGCCGGGCCGGCGATCCGCGCGCCCCGGCCGAGCCCGGCGCGATCGAAGACCTGCGCCTGGGTGGGGCGGCCGTCGAGCCAGATCCGGCGCGTCGCGCGG
>JBGPZN010000526.1:0-2609 GCA_041493815.1 Methylomirabilia bacterium | reverse complement strand
GCGAAGCGTCAACGGATACGAAACGGCGTGAGGGCTCGGGTATGCTGGCCACGATGCCTTCCGCCGCGCTCGCCGATGCGCCATTGCACTACACGCTCCGGGGCCGCTCGGCTCCGGCCGTGGTCCTGCTGCACGGGCTCGGCTCGTCGTCGGCGGACTGGCCGGAGCAGCTCATCGTCCTCGAGGCGCGCTACCGGGTCGTCGCCGTGGACCTGCCGGGCCACGGCCGCTCGGCGCTGCCCGCCCGCGCGCTGACGGTAGAGAGCATGGCGCGTGACGTGGCCGGGCTGCTCGTTCGGCTCGGCGAAGGCCCGGCTCACGTCCTCGGCCTGTCGCTGGGCGCCTGCGTGGCCCTGCGCCTGGCGCTGGCGGCGCCGGAGCGGGTGCGCTCGCTCACGCTGGTCAACCCGTTCGCGCGGGTGCAGCCGGCCGGGCCCGGTGACCTCGCCCGCCTCGCCCTGCGGATGGCCCTGCTCGGCACGGCCCCGATGAGCGCGGTCGCCACCCACGTCGCGCGCCGCTTGTTCCCGTGGCCCGAGCAGCGCGCGCTCCACGACGGCGCCGTGGCCAGCCTCGCGGCGACGTCGCGCCGCGCCTACTTCGCCGCCATGCGCGCCCTGGCGAGGTTCGACGCACGCGGCCAGGTGGCGGCGATCCGGCATCCGACGCTCATCGTCGCCGGTGATCGCGACACGTCGGTCCCGCTGGCCGCGAAGGTCGCGCTGGCCGTCGCGATCCCCGGCGCGAGCTTGCTGGTCGTTCCCGCCTCCGGTCACGCCACGCCGCACGATCAACCCAAGGCGTTCAACCGGGCGCTCCTGGAGTTTCTGGCGGCCAATTGACATGGGGGCCCCG
This sequence comes from Methylomirabilia bacterium, assembly GCA_041493815.1. Classification (GTDB taxonomy): domain Bacteria; phylum Methylomirabilota; class Methylomirabilia; order Rokubacteriales; family CSP1-6; genus AR5. The sequence goes on along the minus strand of JBGPZN010000526.1, from coordinate 1,754 downwards.
AGATGGCCCCCAAACCCCCATACGCTCGGGCCGCCCCGGCGTAGCCGTGGCGCCCCTCGATCACGCCTTCCGGGCCCCGACATAGCTCTCGGCGATACCCGGCGTACAATCGCGATTCATGTGGCTCGCTCTGGCGCTGGCGGCAGCGCTGTTCCAGGTGCTGCGCAACACCGCCATGAAGCGACTGGGACACGCGCTCGACGAGTACATCAACGTCTGGGGTCGCTTCACCTTCCTGCTGCCGTTCGCCTTGCTCGGCTGCGTGCTCGGCGGATTCCCCGTGCTCAAGCCGGGCTTCGCCGGCTGGTGCGCGCTGTTCGGCGTGTCACAGACGCTCTCGACGCTGGCCCTGTCCAAGGCGCTCAAGCTCTCGGAGATCTCGCTGGTCACCGCGCTCTGGAAGGTGAGCCTGCTCGTCCTGCTCGGCATGGCGTGGGTGACGATCGGCGAGCATCCGAGCGGGCTCGGCGTCGCCGGCGTGCTGCTGAGCGCGACCGGCGTCTACCTGCTCAACGTCAACCGCGCCCACGTCGGCTTCTGGCAGCCGCTGACCGTGCTGTTCACCGACCGCGGCCAGCGCTACACGCTGCTCGCCGCGCTGTTCTACGCGCCCTCGGTCATCACGATCAAGCAGGCGATCCTGAGCTCCAACGCCTCGATGGGCACGCTGGGCGGCTACCTGGCCGCCAGCGCCATCATGACGCCGATCGCGCTCCGCACCTCCGCGCGCCACTTCGCCCAGCTCCCGCGCCACTGGAAGGAGTTCGTGGCGCTCGGCCTCTTCGCCGCGCTGACGACGATCAGCCAGGGCCAGGCCTACACGCTCACCCTGTCGTCCTACGTGGAGGCGGTCAAGCAGGTCGAGATCCTGTTTGCGATGGCCATCGGTGTGGTCGCCTTCGGCGAGGCGCAACGCGTGCGGGAGTGTGCGCTCGGCGCCGTGGTGATGCTGCTCGGCATGGTGCTGCTGGCGCTGGCGTCGTAGCGCCGCTCAGTCAGTCCGTCGTCAGGCTGGCCTCGGCGTGCCGCAGGCGGCGGGAGAGCGTGGCGAGCAGGCTCTGGGTCAGCTCGGGCGCCTCGCGCAGGAGCGTGTTGAAGTCACGGCGCTTGATGACCAGCAGGCGCAGCGGCGTCTCGGCGATGACGCTGGCCGAGCGCGGGCCGCCGTCGAGCAGGCTCATCTCGCCGAAGTACTCGCCCGGCTTCAGCCGCGAGCGCTTGCGGGGGGAGACCTCCACGCGGGCGCTGCCGTCGAGGATCAGGAAGAACTCGTCGCCGGGCGCGCCGGTACGGGCCAGCACCGTGTCCTCGGGCACCTCGATGACCTCGCTGATGCGCGCGATGGCCCGGAGCTGACGGCGCGAGCACTCGGCCAGCAGGCCCACCTCCTCCAGCCGGTCGATCTTGTCGTCCTGGCTCACGCGCCCGCCGAAGAAGCTGCGGCCGCGGGGCTCGCCGCGCGGGGTGTACGAGATCGAGCCGTCCAGGATCCGGCTGATGAATTCCATGAGAGCGCCCTCCGCCCCGTGCCTCAGCCGTCGAGGGTGGGCCGTTTGCCGTAGGTTGCGCGCACCTCGGTCTTGATGCCACCGCGGACGTTGAAGTCGCCGACCACCTCGGCCCAGCGGGGACGGATGGCGGCGACGAGGTCGTCCAGGATGCGGTTGGTGACGTCCTCGTGGAAGGCGCCTTCCTGCCGGTACGACCACAGGTACAGCTTGAGCGACTTCAGCTCGACGAGGTGCTGATCCGGC
>JBGPZN010000073.1:0-10744 GCA_041493815.1 Methylomirabilia bacterium | reverse complement strand
TCTCCCAGAACAACTTCCTGGGGCGGGGCTGGGTGCTGTCGCTGCGCATCCGCGCCGGCGCCAACACCCAGCAGGGGATCATCAGCTTCACCGAGCCGTGGCTGTTCGACCGGCCGCTCTCGGCCGGCTTCGACCTGTTCAACATCAAGCGGCAATTCACCGAGTACGACTACGATTCGCTGGGCGGCACCGTGCGGCTGAGCCACCCCTTCGAGGAGTACTGGCGCTGGCAAACCGCCTACCGGCTGACTCGCGACAAGATCAACAACGTGCGGGACACGAACGACTCGCTGCTGCGTGACGAGGTCGGCACCCGCGTGACCTCCGCGGTGACGCTCGGGCTCACGCGCGACAGCCGCGACGTGGTGGCGCTCCCGTCGAAGGGTGGGTACACGCTCTTCACCCTGGACATCGCCGGTCTCGGCGGCGACACGCGCTTCGTGAAGTCGATCGCCTCGACCTCCTACTTCTATCCGATCTGGTACGGGCACATCCTGTCGGGTCGCGCCGAGGCCGGCTACGGCTTCGGATGGTCGGACGCTCCGCTACCCGTCTTCGAGCGCTTCTATCTGGGCGGCCCCAACTCCATCCGGAGCTTCAAGGCCCGAAAGATCTCGCCCGTCGACGACGCCGGCATCCGCATCGGCGGTACCTCCGAGGTGCTGGGGAATCTGGAATATATCGTGCCGCTGCCCTTCAACTTCCGGGCCGCGGGCTTCTTCGACGTCGGCAACGTGTATGGCTTCAAGACGAAATTCGACATCACCGATACGCGTGAGGCGGCGGGGGCGGGCATCCGCTGGCAGTCGCCGTTCGGGCCGATCCGCGTGGACTACGGCATCAACCTCGACCGGCGCAAGGGTGAGGACTTCGGTGCCATCCAGTTCTCGGTTGGCTCGCCGTTCTGAGGAGGGGTTGATGAGGCGTGTGGTGAGGGCGATGGTGATCCTGGCGATTGCGCTGGCGGCGTCGGGGACGGTGGTGCGGGCCCAGGCGCCGGGAACCGCCCCCGCGGCGGGATGCGGCGGCCCCCAGCGCATCGCGTTCATCGACGTGCAGCGGGTGCTGGCCCGCTCGGCCGCCGGGGTGGCGGCGCGCGAGCAGCTCGAGCGCGAGAAGGCGCAGATGCAGAAGGAAATGGACGGCCGGCGCGTCGAGCTGGACAAGCTGCGCGAGGAGATGGAGAAGAAGGCCGCGCTGCTCACCACTGATGCCCGGCGCGAGAAGCAGGAGCAGTTCGAGCGCAAGCGCAGGGACGCCGCCCGGCTGATGGACGACTTCCAGAAGGAGCTGGAGAAGAAGGAAGCGACGCTACTCCAGAAGGTCCTGCAGGACGTCTCCGGCGTGATCGAGCGGATCGGCAAGGACAAGGGGTGCTATCTGATCGTCGAGAAGCGCGGAGCGGGCGTCATCTACGGGGATCCCCAGGCCGATCTCACCGACGAGATCATCCGGACGTTCGACCTGCAGGCTCCCAAAGGACCGGCCGTGGCGCCGCCGGCTGCCGGCCCCGCGAAGAAGCCGTAGCCGCAATGACCAGAGCCGGGTTCACGCTCGGCGAGCTCGCGGAAGCGCTGCAGGCCCAGCTCGATGGCGACCCGGCCCGGATCGTCACCGGCGTGGCGCCGCTGGAGACGGCGGGCCCCGACCAGATCTCCTTCCTGACCGACCCGCGCTACCGTGACGCCGCCCGGGCCTCGCGGGCGGGCGCATTCCTCGCTCCCAAGGACGTGGCCGACCTGCCGGGCCCGACCTTGCACTGCGCGACACCCCAGCAGGCCCTGATCGACCTGGTACGTCTGTTCCACCCCCCGGCGCCGACGCCGCCCGGCGTCGACCGCACGGCGGTGGTGGCGGCCGACGCCCGTGTCGATCCCACGGCGGCCGTGGGTCCGCTGACCGTGATCGAGAGCCGGGCGGTGATCGGGCCCGGTGTGCGGCTGCATGCGCTCGTGCACGTAGGGCCCGGCGTGCAGATCGGGGAGGGGAGCGTCATCTACCCGCACGTGAGTCTGCGCGACGGCGTGCGCGTCGGGCGCCGCGTCGTGATCCACGCCGGGGCCGTGCTGGGCGCCGACGGCTTCGGCTTCGCGTTCGATGGCAGCGCGCATCGCAAGGTGCCGCAGGTGGGAGGCGTGCTGATCGAGGACGACGTGGAGATCGGCGCCAACACCACGATCGATCGCGCGACGTTCGGCGACACCATCGTGCGGCGGGGCACCAAGATCGACAACCTCGTGCAGATCGGCCACAACGTGGAGATCGGCGAGCACTCGCTGCTGGTGGCGCAGGTGGGCGTGTCCGGCTCGTCGCGGCTCGGCCGCGGCGTGGTGCTGGGCGGCCAGGCGGGCGTGGCCGGCCACGTCACGCTCGGCGACGGCGTGATGGCCGGCGCCCAGACCGGCATCCCGAGTGACGTGGAGGCGGGGGCAAAGGTGTTCGGGACGCCGGCGCGACCGCTGAGGCTGGCCCAGCGCATCATGGTGGCGGAGGGACGACTACCCGAGCTGCTACAGCGAGTGCGTGCCCTCGAGCAGCGACTCGAGAAGCTGGCGGCGCGGCTGGGTGAGCCTGCCGCCGGCGGGGAAGGCGAGCGTGGCTGAGGCGGTCCATCCCACCGCGCTGGTGGATCCCCACGCGCGGCTCGGCGCCCGGGTGCGGATCGGCGCCTACACGGTCGTCGGCCCCGAGGTGGTCCTCGGTGACGACGTCGAGCTGGGTCACCACGTCGTGCTGGAGGGACGCGTCGAGCTCGCCGGCGGCGTGCGGGTCGGTCACGGCGGCGTGCTGGGCGGCATGCCCCAGGACCTGAAGTTCAAGGAGGGCACGCCCTCCGGCGTCCGGATCGGAAGCGGCACGGCGCTCCGGGAGTACGTGACCATCCACCGGGCGACGACACCCGAGGGCTGGACCGAGGTCGGCCGCGACTGCCTGATCATGGGACTGGCCCACGTCGCCCACGACAGCCGGGTCGGCGACGGCGTCATCGTGATCAACTACGCGGGGATCACCGGCCATTGCCAGATCGGCGACGGGGTCACCGTGGGCGGCATGGTGGGCATGGTGCCGTTCACCCGCATCGGCGCCGGCGCCTACGTCGGGGGCATGGCCAAGCTGACGGCCGACGTGCCCCCGTACATGCTCGTGGAGGGCCAGCCGGCGGTCGCGCGCGGCGTGAACGTGATCGGCCTGCGGCGCGCCGGCATGGTGCCGGCCGAGCGACGCGTCCTCCAGGACGCCTACCGCCTGCTGTACCGCAGCGGCCTGACGCCGCAGCGCGCGCTCGAGCGCATGCGGGAGGAGCTGCCGGCCTGCCCGCCGTTGCTCACGCTGCTCGACTTCATCACCGGCGCCAAGCGCCACGGGATCTGCAAGGGACCGCACGCAGCCAGGGAATCGGCCGACGACGCCGAGGAGGTCACGTCCTGATGGCCGCCAACGGACGCATCCGGGCCGGCGTGGTCGGCACCGGTCACATGGGGCAGTACCACGTGCTCGTCTACGCCGAGCTGCCCGACGTCGAGCTGGTCGGCGTCGCCGACATCGACGCCGACCGCGCGAAATCGGTGGCCGCCGGCTACGAGACACGGGCCTTCGGCGACCACCGCGAGCTGATCGGCCTCGTCGACGTGGCCAGCGTGGCGGTGCCGACCGAGCAGCACTTCCACGTCACCCGTGACCTGCTCGAGGCCGGGATCAGCGTGCTCGTCGAGAAGCCGATGACCCCGACCATCGAGGAGGCCCGCGAGCTGTTCGCCGTGGCCCGTCGCACCGGCGCCATCCTGCACGTGGGCCACGTCGAGCGGTTCAACGGGGCCGTGGACGAGCTCAAGCAGCTCGTGACCTCGCCGATCCTGATCGAGTCCCGCCGGCTGGGTCCGTTCGTGCCGCGCGTGCAGAAGGACACCGTGGTCATGGACCTGATGATCCACGACATCGACATCGTCCTGGGCCTCGTCGACTCCCCGCCGGTGCGGCTGGCCGCCCAGGGTGCCTCGGTGCACAGCGAGGTGGCCGACGTCGCCACCGTGCAGATCCGGTTCGAGTCCGGCGCCATCGCCACGATCGCGGCCAGCCGGGCGACCGAGGAGAAGATCCGCACGCTGGCGATCACCCAGCCCGACGCCTACATCGTGCTCGATTACACGGAGCAGGACATCCACATCTACAAGCGGGCCGCCCAGGAGTACACGATGAACCGCGGCTCCATCCGCTATCGCCGGGCGTCGTTCGTGGAGCACCTCAAGGTGCACCGCGACAACCCCCTCAAGCTCGAGATCCAGCACCTGATCGGCGCCGCCCGGCGCCGGCGGGCCGGGGAGCCGGTGGCGCCGGCCCAGCCGGACGACCTGCGCTCGCTGGCCATGGCGCTCGAGATCGAGCGGATGATCCGTGACGGCATCCCCGAGGTGGCGTGGCGGGAGCCGTGCTAGCGACGCGATGCGCGCGCTGGGGCTGATGTGCGGCGCCGGCCCGCTGCCGCGGCGGATGGCGGCCGAGGCGCGGCGGCAGGACTGGCGCGTGGTCGCCTTCGCGTTTCCCGGCGCGCCCGATCTCGGGACCGCCGCCGACACCGTGGTCCCCGCCCGCATCGACGCCATGGCGCCGGTGATCGAGGCGCTGGTGCGTGAGAAGGTCTCCGGCATGCTGTTCTCGGGCAAGTTCTGGATGGGCGATCTGCTGGCGGCCCGCGCGCCCGACGCCGCCCACGCGCGCATGGCCGTCAGCGCGGGCGCGCTCGTCGACGGCAACATCACGCAGGCCATCCTCGGCACGCTGACCGGCCTCGGGATCGAGCTGCTCGACCAGCGGCCGTTCCTGGGCGACTGGCTCGGCACGGCGCGCACGCTGTCGGCCCGGGCGCCGAGCGAGCTGGAGTGGAGCGACATCCGCCGCGGCTTCGCGGTGGCGCGGTTGAACGCGGAAGCCGGCGTCGGTCAGACGGTCGTCGTCAAGCGCGGCGCGGTCAGCGCGGTGGAGGCGATCGAGGGAACGACCGAGACGGTACGACGGGGCACCGGGCTGGCCGGCGCCGGCGCGGTGGTCGTGAAGGCCGTCGCGCGTGCCCACGACTTTCGCTTCGACACGCCGGCGATCGGACCCGACACGCTCGAGGCAGCGGCGGCCGGCGGCGCCACCGCGCTGGCGATCGAGGCCGGTCGCGTGCTCGTCCTCGAACGCGAGGCGACGATCCAGCGGGCCGACGCCGCCGGCATCGCGCTGGTCAGCGCCCAGGCCGGTGACTGACGCGGCGCCCATCATGCTCGTGGCCGGCGAGGCGTCCGGCGACCTGCACGGCGCCACGCTCTGCCGCGCGCTGCGCGCGCTCGCCCCGGCGCGGCCGCTGCTGGGCATGGGCGGCGACCGCATGGCGGCGGCGGGGCTCGAGCGGCTCGCCGACGTGACCGCGGCGGCCGTGACCGGCGGGACGGAGGCGCTCGGTCCGATCCCGACGCTGCTGCGCGCCTGGCGCCGCCTGCGGGTGGCGCTCGAGGGCCCACGGCGGCCCGCGGCGCTCGTGGTCATCGACTTCCCGGAGTTCAACATCCGCCTGGCGGGTGTCGCCCGGCGCGCGGGCATCCCCGTCGTCTATTTCATTCCGCCCCAGGTGTGGGCCTGGCGACCGTGGCGCGCCCGCGTCATCGCCCGCCGGGTCTCGCTCGTCCTCGCCGTCTTCCCGTTCGAGGTCGCGCTCTACCGCGAGGCGGGCGCCCGGGTCGAGTTCATCGGCCATCCGGTGCTCGACGCGCTGGCCGGCGCCCCCTCGCGGGAGGCGGCTCGCGCTCGCCTGGGCCTCGACGCCGGGGCGACCGTCGTGGGCGTGCTGCCAGGCAGCCGCGCCCAGGAGATCGCGCGAACCCTGCCGGTGCTGCACGACGCCGCCGCGCGCATCGCGGCCGCGCGCCCCGGCACGCGGTTCGTGCTGGGGGCCGTCGGCGGCGAGGGCGCGCTCGATCCGGCGGCGGTGCTGCGCGGCTCGGGGCCGCCGGTGCAGATCGTGCGCGGGGACACCTACTCGGTCATGCGCGCGGCGGACCTGCTGCTCGTGAACTCAGGCACGGCGACGCTGGAGGCCGCGCTGCTCGGCACGCCGATGGTGGTGTGCTACCGGCTGTCGCGGCTCACGGAGGCGTGGGTGCGGATGCTCGTCCGGGTGCCGTGGATCAGCCTGGCCAACATCACGCTCGGTCGCGCCGTCGTCCCCGAGATCTACCAGCGCGCCTTCACCCCCGAGCGCGTCGCCGCCGAGGCGCTGGCCCTGCTGGCGTCGCCGGCCGCGCTGCAGGCGCAGCGCGACGCCTTCCGTGAGCTCGCCGGCGCGCTGGGCGAGCCCGGCGTCGGGCTGCGAGCGGCGCATCGCATCGTGTCGCTCGTCGAGGGCGAGGAGCCCGCCCGCCACGCGCGCCCCCTCCTGACGCGGGATCACACCGCGCCGTCGCCGGGCGCCCCGTGAGCGCGATGGCGGCGCTGGCGCCCCCCTTCGCCGCCGCGGCCGTCCGCGCGCTCGGGGCCACGCTGCGCCTGCACGAGGAGGGCGTCGAGGCGCTCGAGCCGCGGTGGGCGGCGGGCCAGCCGCTCATCTACGCCGTCTGGCACGGCCGCATCCTCATGATCCCGTGGCTCACCGCGCGGATGCGTCGGACGCGCGGCGCCCGCGCCGTGCGAGTGCTGGCCAGCCGCTCGCGCGATGGTGAGATGGTCGCGCGCTGGGTGACGCGCTTCGGCCTATCGGTGGTGCGCGGCTCGTCCTCGCGCGGCGGCGCCGCCGCGTTGCGGGCGCTGGCCGCCTCCGTGCGCGCCGGAGAGGACGTCGCCGTCGTGCCCGACGGACCGCGCGGGCCTCGTGAGCGCCTGCAGGCGGGGCTCGTGGTGCTGGCCGCCGCTACCGGCGCGCCGATCGTGCCGCTTGGCTTCGCGGCCCGGCCGGCCCGTCGCCTCGCCTCGTGGGACCGCTTCCTGGTTCCGATGCCGTTCGCGCGGGCCGCGGTCGTGTTCGGCAAGGCGGCGACGGTGCCACGCGGTGCCGACCGCGAAACGGTCCGCGCCGACGTCGAGCGCGCGCTGCGCGAGGTCACCGAGGCCGCCGACCGGATGGTTGGCGCGTGATGTACGCCGTGTACACGGCCGCGCTCGCGGCGGCGGTGACCGGCTACGCGCCGGTGGCGCTGGCCCGCCGGGTCGTCGGCGGCGTGCCCCTGAACCTGCGCGAGCGGTTCGGCCTCGCCCGCCACGAGCCCCCGGTCACGCCGGTCGGCTGGATCCACGCGGTCTCGGTGGGCGAGGCGATCGCGGCGGCGCCGATCGTCGAGGGGCTGCGCCGGGCGTGGCCGGCGCTGCCGCTGGTGGTGTCGACGGTGACCGAGACCGGAGCGCGGGTGGTGCGCGAGCGCTTCGCGGGCATCGCCCGCCACCGCTACTTCCCGCTCGATTTCCCGGGGGTCGCCCGGCGCGTCATCACCTCCATCGAGCCGGCCTTCTTCATCTGCATGGAGACGGAGCTGTGGCCCAACCTCCTGCGCGCGCTGGCGGTCCGCGGCGTGCCGACGATGATTGCCAACGGCCGGTTGTCGGACCGCTCGTTCCCCCGCTATCGTCTGGTGCGGGGCGCCATGCGGCAGGTGCTGGGGACCATCACCGTGCTCGCCATGCAGTCGGACGAGGACGCGCGACGGGCGATCGCGCTCGGCGCGCTGCCCGAGCGCGTGGTCGTCACCGGCAACCTCAAGCACGAGCCGCTGCCGGATCCCGCCGGGGCCGCCGATCTCTGGCACCGCCTCCTGGGACTGTCGGCCGGCCAGCCGGTGTGGATCGCCGGCAGCACCCACCGTGGTGAGGACGAGGCCGTGCTGGAGGCGCACCGGCGCGCGCTGGCCGAGCGCCCGGGCCTGGTGCTCGTTCTGGCGCCGCGTCATCCCGAGCGCGTCGGCGAGGTGATGGCCCTGGCCACGAACAGCGGCTTCAACGCCGCCCGGCGCAGCAGCCTGCCCACCCGCAGCCGCAGCGCCACTCCCGTCATCGTGCTCGACACCGTCGGCGAGCTGGCGCAGCTCTACTCGATCGCGGACGTCGTGTTCGTGGGAGGCAGCCTCAGCGCGCTCGGTGGCCACAACGTGCTCGAGCCCGCGCTGCGCGGCAAGCCGGTGCTGTTCGGGCCGTACACGTCCAACTTCCGGGAGGCGGCGTCGATCCTGCTCGCCGCCGGCGGCGGGCAGGTGGTGCGCGACGCCGGCGAGCTCGCCACCGAGCTGTGCCGGCTCCTGGCGGATCCTCAGCTGCGCGCGTGGCGCGGCGGCGCCGCGCGGGAGGCGGCGGCCTCGCGTCACGGCGCGGCGCGGGCCACGCTGGACCTCGTCGCGCGCTATCTCTATCCGAGCGAGGCGCCGGCGTGAGCGCGCGCGGCCGCTTCACGCAGGGCTGGGAGCGTGGCTTCACCGCCGGCGCCGGCGGCGTGCTGGCCGCGATGGCCGGCAGCTATCGTGGCCTGCTCGGCGCCCGCGAGTGGCTCTACGCGCGCGGGATGCTCCACGCTCGCGCGCTCGACTGCCCGGTGGTGTCGATCGGCAATCTCACCGTCGGGGGCACGGGCAAGACGCCGGCCGTCGAGCTGGCCGTGCGCACGCTCATGGATCTCGGGCATCGGCCCGGTGTCCTCAGCCGCGGCTACGGCCGACGAGGCGGAGGCGTGCAGATCGTCGCCGACGCCGCCTCCATTCGCCTGGACGCCGAGGAGGCCGGCGACGAGCCGTTCCTGCTGGCCCGGAGGCTGCCCGGCGTGCCGGTCGTGGTGGGTCCCAACCGCTATGAGGCGGGCCGCATCGCGCGCGCGCGGTTCGGCGTCACCTCCATCGTGCTCGACGACGGCTTCCAGCACCGGACGCTACGCAAGGATCTGGAGATCGTGATGGCGCGGGCCCGGCAGCCGTGGGGCAATGGACGGCTGCTGCCCGGCGGTCCGTTGCGCGAGCCGCTCGGCGGGCTGGCCCGCGCCCACCTAGTCGTCGCCACCGGCAGCCGGCAGCTCGACGAGGCCACCGAGGTGACGACGACGGTGGCTCGGGTCGCGCCCGGGGTGCCGGTGCTCACCGCGGTGCACGTGCCGACCGAATGCTTCGAGTCGAGCGCGATGCGCTTCGTCCCGCTCAGCGCGCTCGGCGGCGCCAAGCTGATCGCGTTCGCCGGCATCGGCTCGCCGGCCGGCTTCCGGCGCACGCTCGCCGAGGCCGCGACGAGCGTCCTGGACTTCCAGGAGTTCCCCGACCACCACTGGTACACCCGCGAGGAGCTGGCTCGCCTCGAGCGCCGCGCCGCCCAGGTGGGCGCCGACGGGTTGGTCACCACGGAGAAGGATTGGGTTCGCCTGCGCCGGCTGCCTGCACTCAAGCGCCCCCTCTACGTGCTGAGCATCCGCCTCGTCCTCACCTCCGGTGAACCCTACTGGCGCGCCGCCTTCGAGCGGATCGCCGGAGTCATATAGCGATGGCCGCCGCAGCCGCGGCGAGCATTGCGGTGCGATTGCCGAACTGGCTCGGCGACACGGTGATGGCAGTGCCGGCGCTGGCGGCGGTGCGCGCGGCGTGGCCCGACGCTCGCGTGCTGGCGGCCGGACCGTGGGCGGCGCTGCTCGCGCAGCAGGGTCTCGCCGACGTGCTGGTCGACTACCCGCGGAGGTGGAGCGGCCGGCTGCGGGCCGCCGACACCGTGTCGACCTTCGCGCCCGACCTGGCCATCGTGCTGCCGAACTCGCTCGAGTCGGCGCTGGCCGCCTGGTACTGGGGCGCCCGGCGGCGGGTGGGATTCGCGGCCGGTGGGCGCGCGGTGCTGCTCACCGACGCCGTGCCCGTGCCGTCGCCGCGGCGACACCAGATCGATGAGTACCTCATCCTCGTCGAGCGCTGCGGGGCCGCGGTGACCGTACGCGACCCGGTGCTCGGCGCGCCGGCGCCGGACTCGGCCGAGCGACTCGAGGCGGGCAGGCTCCTGGAGACGGCGGGCGCCGGTGGGTCGCCCCGCATCGGCGTGCACCTGGGCGCCGCCTATGGCCCGGCCAAGCTGTGGCCGGTGGAGCGCGTGGTGGATTTCTGCCGGCTGCTTGCCGCCGATCGGACGACGGCCATCCTGCTCGGCGCGCCCGGCGACGTCGAGTCGGCGGCGACGGTCACCGTCCGGGCGCCGGCCGTGAGCCTGGTCGGTCGCGACCGTCCCGCGCTGCTGCCGGCGCTGCTCTCGGAGCTGGACGTGCTGGTCAGCGGCGACACGGGCGTGGCCCACCTGGCGGCGGCGCTCGGCACGCCGGTCGTCACACTGTTCGGCCCGACCGACCCGCGCCTGAGCGCGCCGCGCGGGCCGGTGGCCGTCCTCACCCATCCCGTCCCCTGTGCCCCGTGCTTCTATCGCACCTGCCCGATCGAGCACCCCTGCCTGCGCGACCTCCCCGCCGCCGACGTCTATGCTCAGGCTCGAATGGTTTTGCGAGCCGCAGCCGTAGGCGAGGCGAGCCGGTGAACGAAAGCTTGCGAGCCGCAGCCGTAGGCGAGGCGAGCCGGTGAACGAGATCTTGCGAGCCGTAGGCGAGGCGAGCCGGTGAGCACGCGGTCGCTGCGCATCCTGCATCTCGCGGCCAATCGGTGGTGGACGGGCAGCGCCGATCCCATCATCCGGCTGGTGAGCGGGCTGCGCGCGCTCGGGCACCACGTGCTGCTCGGCGTCACGCCGGGCGACCGCTTCGAGGCCAAGGCGCGGGAGG
>JBGPZN010000580.1:0-2309 GCA_041493815.1 Methylomirabilia bacterium | reverse complement strand
CTCGGGGTGTGCCTCGGCCACCAGGCGATCGGCCAGGCCTTCGGCGCGACGGTCGCCCGGGCCCGCACGCAGATGCACGGCAAGACGTCGGACATCCGCCACGACGGCCGCGGCGTCTTCGCCGGGCTGTCGAATCCGTTCGTGGCCACACGCTATCACTCGCTCGTGGTGCTGCCCGACACCGTCCCCGCCGATCTCGAGGTCACGGCGCAGGCCGAGGACGGTGAGGTGATGGGGCTGCGGCACCGCCGCTATCCGGTCGAGGGAGTGCAGTTCCACCCCGAGTCGATCCTCACGGTCGAGGGCAAGCGCCTGCTCGCCAACTTCCTGGGCGTCCCGGCCCCGGCGGTGGTCGCCTCGTGAGCGGCGAGGAGGCGATCGTCCGCGCGATCCGGGCGCTGGCGGCGGCCGCCGGCGCCGGGGCCGGCGTGCGCGTCGGGATCGGCGACGACTGCGCGGTCCTCGAGCCGCGGCCCGGCGCTGTTCTGCTGGCCACGACCGACCTGCTGATCGAGGACGTCCACTTCCGCCGCCGCTGGGCCGAGCCGGCCGACATCGGCTGGAAGTCGATCGCCGTCAATCTCTCGGACATCGCCGCCATGGGCGGTCGCCCGCGCTGGGCGCTCGTCGCGCTGGCCTGTCCGGAGGGCACGAGCGTGGCGGAGATCGAGGCGTTCTACGAGGGCGCGCTGGCCCTCGCCCGGGCGCACGAGGTGACGATCGTCGGGGGCGACACGTCCGCCTCGCCGGCCGGCTGGATCGTCAACGTCACGCTCCTCGGCGACGCCGACCAGCCGCGATTGCGCTCGACCGCGCGCGCCGGCGATGCGGTGGCCGTCACCGGCGCGCTGGGGCGCTCGGCCGCGGGCCTCGCGGTGCTCGAGCGCGAGAGCGCGCCGGCCCGCGTCGGCGCCGCCCATCTCGCGGAGGTCACCGCCGCCCACCTGCGGCCGCGCCCGCGCGTGCGCGAGGGAGAATGGCTGGCGGCGGCCGGCGGCGTCACCGCGATGATGGACGTCTCGGACGGGTTGGGCATCGATCTGCCGCGGTTGCTCGCCGAGAGCGGCGCCGGCGCCGAGGTGGACGTCGACCGGCTGCCGATCGATGCGGCGACGCGGGCGGTCGCCGCTGCGCTCGGCGCCGATCCGACGGCGTGGGCCACCGGCGGCGGCGAGGACTACGAGCTGCTGCTGACCTGCGAGCCGGCGGCGCTCGAGCGGCTGCAGCGCGGGCTCGCGGAGGCCTGCGGCACCCGGCTCACGCCGATCGGCGAGATCACCGCCGGCGCCCGCTCCGTGCGGTGGTCATCGCACGGCCACGAGGTCACGGTGGCGCGCGGGTTCGAGCACTTCGCCGGCCGGCCGGCGGCGAGCGGAACGCCGGCGTGAGCGACGGCGTGCTCCTTCAGCTGCTGGCCCTGCTCGCGCTGATCGTCTGCTCGGCGCTGCTCACCGGCGCCGAGGCCGCCTATTTCTCGCTCGGCCGCGCGCGCCTGGCCCGCATGGCTGGCCAGAGCGGTAGCAACGGGGGCTCCCCGGTGCTCATCGAGCGCCCCCACGACCTGCTGGTCACGCTGCTGGTCGGCATCACGCTGATCAACATCGGCGGGGCCGGGCTGGCCGCGCACCTCGCCTACCAGCTCGTGGGCCCGACCCTCGGACCCGTCGTGGAGATGCTCGGCATGATCGTGCTGCTCACGACCTTCGGCGAAGTGCTGCCGATGACACTCGCGGTGAAGTATCCCGAGCGCGTCCTGGCCATCGTGGGGCGCCCGGTCGCCTGGCTGAGCGCCCTGCTGACGCCCGTCCGGGCGGTGCTGGGCGGCCTCACCAGGCTGACCGTCCAGCTCATCGGCCATGACCGCCAGGGCCAGCCGGAGCTGAGCGAGGAGGAGCTGCGTACGCTGGTCGACGTCGGCGCCAGCGAGGGGGTCGTCGAGCGCGAGGAGCGCGAGATGATCCACAAGGTCTTCGAGCTGGAGGACACGCTGGTGCGCTCGGTCATGGTCCCGCGCACCGACATGTTCTGCCTGGCCATCGACACGCCGCGCGAGAAGATCATGCCTGCCCTGCGCGAGAACCTCCACTCGCGGGTGCCGGTCTACGAGGGCTCGCTCGACGTCATCGTCGGCGTCCTCTACACCAAGGACCTGCTGCCCTACGTCGCCACCGGCCTGCCGGCCGACTTCGACCTGCGCGCGAACCTGCACCCCCCGTACTTCGTGCCGGAGTCCAAGCGGGCCGACGCGCTGCTGCAGGAGTTCCAGGCCAAGAAGCTGCACATGGCCATCGTGGTGGACGAGTACGGCG
>JBGPZN010000311.1:0-4419 GCA_041493815.1 Methylomirabilia bacterium | reverse complement strand
CGCCACCGTGAACGAGTCGCCGAAGGCGGTGGAGATCTACGCCCAGCTCATCAACACGGAGACGAGCACGGTGCTGGCATCGAAGGACGTCTTCGATCCCGAGAAGGCGCCCGGCACCGTGCGCGCCAAGATGCGCGAGCTGGCGGCCAAGCTCAAGCACGAGTACCCGCTGGTGGGTGGCTCGGTCGTCACCGTCAGCAACCAGCGGGTGGCGATCGGCATCGGCAGCGCCAAGCGGGTGCGCGCCGACATGAAGGTCATCGTCTACCTGGAGGGCGAGCCGCTCATCGATCCCCAGACGAAGATGGTCCTCGACCGCAACATCGAGCCGCTCGGCGAGGGCCTGCTCAAGGACGTGCGCCCCCAGGTGTCGTTCGCGACCATGGAGGGCAAGGATCTCGGCAAGATCGAGCGCATGATCGCGCAGAAGAAGCTGCTCAAGGTGATCACCAAGTAGGAGAGCACGGTGGCCGACGAGAAGGAGCCCGCGCAGAGTCCGGGAATGAAGAGCGACGTCTGGGACTACGTCCGCCGCCGCAACGAGCTCGATCGGGAGATCCAGGAGAAGTTCGCGCGCCCCGTCACCATCATGTTCACCGACATCAAGGGCTCGACGACCTTCTTCGACATGCGCGGCGACCTCGAGGGCGTCACCATGCTGCAGCGCCACAACGACCTGGTGGTGCCGCCGATCGAGGAGAACGGCGGCCATATCCTGCAGCGACTCGGCGACGGCCTGCTGGCCACCTTCCCCACCGCCGCGCCGGGCGTGAAGGCCGGGATCGAGATCCAGCAGCGCCTGGCCGGGTACAACGCCAAGGTGGCCGAGCGCGAGCAGATCCACGTTCGCGTCGGGCTCAACACCGGCATGGGCCTGGTCGAGGAGTCCAACGTCTTCGGCGACGCCGTGAACACCGCCGCCCGCGTGCAGACGCTGGCCGAGCCCGGCCAGATCCTGGTCTCCGACTCGACCTACCAGGAGGCCAGCCGCGACCTCGGCACCAGCATCTTCCTGCCGGTCGGCCCGGCCGCCCTGAAGGGCAAGCTCGAGAAGGTCGTGGTGCTGGAGGTGGTGTGGTCGCCGGACCAGGCGCGCCTGCGCGCGGCCGCGCACGCCACGACCGACAAGGCCCGACAGGTGCTGCACCTGGAGGTGTCGCGCACGGGCGCGCGGCTGAAGGTGGCCAGCCGCGAGGTGACCGACGGCGCGACGGCGGCCGGCGGCGAAGCGGAGGAGGTCCCGTACGACGAGGCGGCCGTGGGCCAGACGGTGCAGCGCATCGAGGCGCTCCTGGGTGGGGCCGATCGCGACGGGCGCATCCCCAAGCAGAACCTCGAGGACCTTGCCGGCCTCGGCCACCGGCTGTGGGAGCAGCTGCTGCCCCCCGCCACGCGCACGCGGGTGAGCGAGAGCGCGTCGCCCGAGCTGGTCCTCACACTCGACGATCAGCTCACGCGCATCCCGTGGGAGCTGCTGAACGACGGACGTGAATTCCTGGGCCTGCGCTTCGCGATCGGGCGCGTGGTCACCGGCGCCAGGCAGCTCGCGGCCTCCAGGCCGCGTGAGGCGCGCGGGCCGCTCAAGATCGCAGTGATGGCCGACCCCCAGGGCACGCTGCCCCAGGCGCAGAGCGAGGGCACGCAGCTCGGAACCCACCTCGACGATCGTCCGGAGTACCAGGTGGTCGTCAACGATCGCAGCGTGAGCCGCGCCGAGTTCCTCGCCCAGTTCGGCGGCAGCGACGTGATCCACGTCGCGGGACAGGTCGAGTACGACGCCGCGAGCGCCGCGGCGGGCGGCTTCGTCCTCGGCGACGGCCGGATGACGGCCACCGACCTCGGCCGCCTGCCGAGCGGCGCCACCGTGCCGCGGCTGGTGTTCTTCACCGCCTGCGAGACCGACGGCGGCGCCGGGCGCAATCGGCACAGCGAGCCCGCCGTCTTCGGCCTGGCCACCGCCATTCTCACCACCGGCGTGAAGCACTTCGTGGGCTCGCTGCGTGCCGTGCCCGGCTCGGCCGGCTTTCAATTCGCCCACGAGTTCTACCGCCAGCTCGCCACCGGGCACTCGATCGGCCTCGCCGTCCGCGAGGCGCGGCGCGAGTCGGCCCGCCGGCACGGCAAGCCCGAGCTGACCTGGGCCTCCTACGTGCTCTACGGCGACCCCACCGCGCGCTATGTCACCTCGCGCGTGGAGACCGCGACGGCTGGAGCGCCGGCCGTGCTCGCGCGCAAGCGGCTGATGATGCTGCTGGCCGGTGCCGCGGCCGTCGTCGTCCTGTCGGTCGGCCTCTACTTCACCCTCGGTGGCTCCGGCGGCAAGGCGCACCTGGACGCCGGCTACAAGCACCTCGAGGGCGGACGGCTGGCCGACGCCCAGCGGGAGTTCGGGGCGGCGGTGAGCGCGCGGCCGGCCGAGGCCTACGAGGGCCTGGCGCTGGTCGCGTTGCGGCAGAACGATCCCGCCAGCGCCCAGAAGTTCTGCGCCGAGGCCCAGAAGAAGGACGCGCCGCGGCCCGGCTGCGTGCTCGTGCAGGGCGACGCGGTCGCGCTCGCGGGCGATCTACCGAAGGCCGCGCAGAACTACGAGGCGGTCGTCTCCTTCGCCGGCGTCCCCGGCATCTCGAAGTCGATCGCCTACACCCGGCTCGGCCGCCTGGCCGCCGAGCAGGGGCAGCCCGACCGCGCCCAGGCGGCCTACGGCAAGGCGCAGGAGAGCGATCCCGGCAACTGGGAGGCGCTCAGCAACATGGGCGCGCTGCTCCGCCGTCAGGGGCGCTACGCGGAGGCGGCGGCCACGCTGGAGAAGGCGGCGGCCATCAATCCCGGCGACCCCCTGGTGCAGACGCTGCTCAAGGACGTGCGCGTCACCGAAGGAACCAGCAAGGACGCCGAGAAGGCCAAGCGGGTGGACGCGCTGGTCGATGATCTGGCCGCGCGCTTCAAGCGCGGCGACGTCGCCCGGCCGCCGGCCAGCCGCGACGACTGGACGTCGCCGCCGCTGACGATCTCGCTGCTGGGGCTGGAGAGCCGGGGCCGGATGGCGTTCCGCGAGGGCGAGTATGACTTCATGCTGCTGCGCATCGGCCAGGCGCTCGAGAGCCAGACGCGCGCGCGGCTGGTGGAGCGCGCGGTCATGGACAAGCTCCTGGCCGAGCTGAAGCTCTCGTCCAGCGCCCTGGCCGATCAGAAGACCGCGCTACAGCTCGGCCGCGTGCTGTCGGCGCGCCTCATCACCGTCGGCACCGTGGCCGGCGGCGCCAGCGAGTGGACGCTCACGCTGCGGGTCATCGAGACGGAGACGTCGACGGTCGTGGCCTCGATCGCCCAGGGCTTCCCGATGACGCAGTCCACCGCCCAGGTCGCCGACGCCGTCGCCAAGGACCTGGCCGGAAAGCTGCGCAAGACGTTCCCCCTGCGCGCCCGCGTGGTGGGTGGTGGTGGCGGCGAGGTCGTCCTCAACGTGGGCACCGGCGAGGGCGCGGCGGTCGGGCAGAAGCTGATGATCTTCAAGGAGGGCGCCGGGGGCCAGCGCGAGGTCGTCGGCGAGGCCGAGATCTCCGAGGTGACCGACAAGCAGTCGCGCGCCAAGCTGTCGGGCGACGCCAAGCCGCTGCCCGCCGGGCTGAAGGCTCTCGAGCGCAGCTAGACCCGGCGCGCCCTGCCACATCAGCTAGCCTCTTCAAATTCAAATCGACGAATTTCTCACTCGGACAATCAATACCGCTGCGCACTGAACAGCGCGGCCGAGCCACGGCCTGACCGAGACCACGAGAGCTTCTACGGCAGCTGCGTGGTGTCGTTGAAGAACCAGCAGGCCGACGATCGCTCGCCGTTGACGCCCGTATAGAAGACACAGACGTTCGCCGCCCGCACGGGCACCGTCTGGCACGTCCGGTCGAACTTGAAGCTCGCCTGCGTCGCCGCCGGATCGAGCGTGCTCGCCTGCGATGTGCAGAAGAACCCTCCGCCGAACGGGCTCAGGTAGACGTTCGCGCTGAGGAACAGCTCGCGTACCTGGAACTGCGGCTGCGTCCACGAGACCGTCTGCGTCTGGCCCAGCTTGGCAGCGGCGAGGTCGAAGCCGGACGGCCGCAGGGTGCCGAAGACGATCGCGTCGGCCAGAGTCGCCTCCGGGTTCATGAGCGACGTGACGACAACCTGCTGGGGATCGTTCACGGGGTTGATGGTGAAGCGGAACTGCACGCCCACCGGCAGCGTCGGGCCCGTCAGCTCTGTGGGGCCTGGGCCACCACGGTTCGGGTCGATCGGGTTGAAGATGTCGGAGACGCCCGCCCCGTTCGGGAAGATTGTGGTGCCAGTCCGCTCCATGCAGGTGGGGCTGTCGAACGGACCAACACCCGTGTTCTCGTTCACCACGCTCATGAAGAAGGGCGTAACCTGCGGACTCTGGTCCAT
>JBGPZN010000070.1:0-10780 GCA_041493815.1 Methylomirabilia bacterium | reverse complement strand
CGGCAGCCGCAGACCCTCGCCGTAGATCTCGGTGGTGGCGCCGTAGGAGCCGGGCGTGGCGCTGCCGATGTCCGGCCCGTGCGCGCGCACGCACGCGAAGCCCAGCAGCGTGCCCTCGTGGAAGGCCGGCGTGACGACGTTGACGTCGGGCAGGTGGCTGCCGCCGAAGTACGGATCGTTGTGGATGAACACGTCGCCGGCCTCGAACGTCGTCGCGGCCTGGATGACCGCCTTCACGGCGAGCGGCATGGAGCCCAGGTGGATCGGCAGGTCGGGCCCCTGCGCCACCATCTCGCCGCGCAGGTCGAAGAGGCCGCACGAATAGTCGCCGGCCACCTTCAGCAGTGGCGAATAGGCCGTCTTCGCCAGCACCACCTTCATTTCCTCGGCGGCACAGTACAGCGCGTTCTTCACCACCTCGAACGTCGCGGGATCGATCTCACGCATGCGCTCGCTCCAGCGCGATCAGTCCGCCGGCCTCGACGCTCAGGCGCCACTCCGGCGGGACGACGACGGTCGTGTCGGCGGCCTCGACGATCAGCGGTCCGGGGCGGCTCGCGCCGGGCTCCAGCGCCTCGCGCGGGACGACCTCGCAGCGCACGACACCAGTCTCCTTGAAGTACGCCTCGCGAGCGTGTGCCTCGCGCGAGGCAGACGATGCCGGACCACCCGCCCGGGGCGCTGCGCGCGAGACGTCGAACGGCGCCAGGCGGCCGACGGCCGAGAGCCGCAGGTTCACGCACTGCACCGGCTCGTCCGCGTTCGCGTGGCCGTAGGTCGCGCGGTGGCGCTCGTGGAAGTCGCGCGCCAGGCGCTCCAGGGTCCCACCGTTCACGGGTCCGGCCGCCACCGGCACCGTCAGCTCGTAGGCCTGGCGCGGGTAGCGACAGTCAGCGGCGCGCGCCAGCTCCCAGCGCGCCTCGGGGACGCCGGCCCGGCGCAGCATCTCGCGCGCCTGCCCTTCCATCGCGGCGTAGGCGGCGGCCACGTCGCCGGGTGCGGCCGCCGCGAGCGGCGCGTAGAACGTCCGCACGTAGTCACGGCGCACGTCGGTCGCGACCAGCCCCAGCGCCGAGAAGCCGCCCGGGATCGGCGGCACGAGCACGCGGGGGATCTCCAGCTCCTCGGCCAGCCGGGCGGCGTGCACGGGGCCGGCGCCGCCGAACGCCACCAGCGTGAACTCGCGCGGGTCGTGGCCGCGCTCGACGGACACGATGCGCAGGGCGCCGGCCATGCCGGCGTTGACGACGTCCACGATGCCGGCGGCCGCCTCGAGCACGCCGAGGCCGAGCGGCTTGGCGATCTCTCGCTCGATGGCGGCGCGCGCCCGCTCGAGGTCCACGGGCAGCGCGCCGCCGAGCAGCGCCACCGGGTTGAGATAGCCGAGGACGAGGTCGGCGTCGGTCACCGTGGGCCGGCCGCCGCCCTGGCCGTAGCACACCGGTCCCGGCTCCGCCCCGGCGCTCTCGGGTCCGACCCGCAGCACGCCGCCGGGATCGATCCAGGCGATCGAGCCGCCGCCCGCACTGACCTCGGCGAGATCGGTCACCGGCACCCGGATCGGATGCCCGGTGCCGTGCAGCCAGCGGCGCCCGTTGCCGCCGCCGCCGACCTCGTACTCCGAGGTGGTCGTGATCTCGCCGCGCTCGATCAGGCTCGCCTTGGCCGTGGTGCCGCCCATGTCGAACGAGATGAGGTTGGCCAGGCCGCGCTGCCGGCCGACGAGCGCGGCGGCGATCACGCCGGCCGCCGGCCCCGACTCGACCGCCATCGCCGGCATCCGCAACCCCTCGGCCACGGAGAACACGCCGCCGCTCGAGCCCATCACCCACGGCGCCGGCAGCCCCATCGCCGTCACCGCGCCCTCGAGCCGGGCCAGGTACGATTTCAAGATCGGGCCCACGTAGGCGCACACGGCCGTGGTGCTGGTGCGCTCGAACTCGCGGATCTCCGGCAACACCTCGCTCGACAGGAACACCGGCCGGTCCGGGAACGCGGCCCGCAGCCGCTCGCCGATGACGCGCTCGTGCGCGTCGTTGAGGAACGAGAAGAGCAGACAGACGGCGATGGCGTCGACCTCGTGGCGCGCGATGAAGTCGATCGCCGCGTCGACGTCGGCGCCCTCGAGCGGCGCGACCACCTGTCCCTGAGCGTCGACGCGCTCGCCCACCTCGAGGCGGAAGTGGCGTGGCACCAGGGTGGCCGGCGCATCCTGGAAGAGGTCGTAGAGACTGGCGCGGGCCGAGCGGCGGAGCTCCAGCACGTCGCGACAGCCGCGCGTGGTGATGAGCGCGGTGCGCGCGCCCTTGCCCTCCAGCAGCGCGTTGGTGACGACGGTGGTGGCGTGGGCCAGCCAGCCGACGTCGGCGGCGGCGACGCCGTGGACGCTCATCGCGACGCGGAGCCCTTCCATCACCCCGTGCGCAAAGTCGCGCGGCGTGGTCGGCACCTTGACCACCGCCGCCGCCCCGCTCGCCTCGTCGGCGAGGACGACGTCGGTGAACGTGCCGCCGATGTCCACGCCGATGCGCCAGCTCATCGCGCCAGTTCTACCACGGCTGGCCGGGCAGCGAAGCGGCGAGGCCGGTGATGCCGGCCGCGTGGGCCAGGAGCCGGTCGGCGTAGGCCGATCGATCCAGCTCGTTCGGCGGCGGACCCCCGGCCGCCCGGCTTCGACTCTCCCCCGCCCGCACGAGCGCGCGCATGGCGGCCGCGACCTCGTGGTAGGCGAGCCGCTCGGAGTCGATGGCGCGCCGGCGCCGGTACCCGCGCAGGTAACGCGCCGCCAGGATCGGCTGGCCCACGCGGGCCAGCCACCGCAGCGGGCGCGGCACCGACGCCAGCCCGGCCGGCACGAAGCGCAGGATGCAGCGCGTCGACGCCACGTCGAAGGCGGCGTCGGCAATCACCGCGTTGGGCCAGTCGAGCACGCCGGTCACCCGGCCGCCCTCGACGAGGACGTTCTGCGGGTGCAGGTCACCGTGACAGATCACCGGCGGCGCCTGCGGCGGCGGCCGACGCTCGTGCAGCCATCGCAGCAGCTCCGCCAGACCGGTCAGCCCGGCCCGGTCGATGCGGCGCCCGAGCGACGCGAGGTAGCCGTCGAAGGTGACGGCGTCACCCAGGGCGCGCGCGAGCGGGGCGGGGTCGAGGGCGTGCAGGCGGAGCTGCGCCTCGAGCAGCGGACGGTCCATGCCGACGGGCCGCGTGGAGATCAGCGGCGTGCCGGGCAAGCGCTCCATCAGCAGGAACGCCGCGCCCAGTGGCGCGGGATCGAGCGCGGCGTGCAGCACCCGCGCCGCGGGATAGCCCTGGTCGGCGAGCGCGTTCTGGATCGCCTGCTCGCGCATCACCATCGCGGGATCGTGGTGCGCGCGCAGCACGCGGAGCACGAGCGGCCCCGCGAAGCCGGCCGGGGCGCCGCGCAGGCGAACGGCGTGGATCTCGGTGTCGAAGCCGCCGGTGAGCGGTACCGGTGGCTCGGCGAGCTCCAGGCCCGGCGCACCGAGCACCCCGCGCAGGTGAGCGACGAGGCCGCGCGCGATCTCGTCAGCGCGCGACATCGTCGCCGGGCGTGGGCCTACCGGCCGGCGGCGAGCGCGGCGCCGTCGACCAGCCGCACGTCGGCCGGGCCCAGCCCCAGGCGAAGGCCCCGCCCGTGGAACTGCTCGGCAAGCGCGCGGTACAGCTCGGCCTCAGTGGCGCCGACGTCGACGACGCGCACCCACGGGTCGACGCTGATCTTGATGCCGGTGTCACCGATCTGCGTGATGCCGACCAGCGGCGCCGGGTCCTTCAAGACGCGCGTGTTGCGCGTGACCACCTCGGTGGCGGCCGTCAGCGCGGCACCGACGTCGGCCACCAGCGGCACCGTCACCGTGAGGTGGACCTGCCGCGTCGTGCCGAAGTTGTGCAGGATCTCGCCGACGAGCTTGCGATTGGGGATGATCACGCGCGAGCGGTCGGGGTGGAGCAGGGTCGTGGAAAACAGCTCGACCGACGCGACGTCGCCGCGGACACCGGCGATCTCGATGTACTCGCCCACCCGGAACGGCTTGGTGAAGATGATGCTGAGCCCCGCGACCACGTTGCTCAGCACGCCCTGCAGGGCGAGGCCGACGCCGATGCCGGCGACACCGATGCCGGCCACCAGCGGCGCGATCTGGAACCCGAACTTGTCGAGCGCCACCACCACCGCGAACAGCATGACGGTGATGCGCAGGACGCGGACGATGAGCAGCCGTAGCGGCGGCTCCATGGCGCGCGCCTGCAGTCGCCGGTCGGCCAGGCCCCCGAGCCAGCGCCCGAGGATCGCGCCGACCGCGAGGATGACGAGCGCGCCGAGGACCTGGAAGCCGTAACGGATCACGAGATCGATGACGAGCTCTTTGGCCATGGGGGTGCCTCCTGGAGGTCCAGACGATAGCACAACGCGCTACAATCCCGGACCGTGAGCCGGTTCCGCCGTCGGGCCCTCGTGATCGCCGCCGCCGTCCTGGGCGCGCTGGTCGTCGTCCTGCTGATTGTCCTGCCGCTGATCGTGCGTCGAGTGGCGGTGGATCGCCTCACCCGAATGACCGGGCGGGCCGTCGCCCTGGCCGACGTCGACCTGAACCTCTTCACCGGCCGGGCGGCCCTGCACCGCTTCCGCCTCGCCCAGCGCGGCTCGGACGCGCCCGCGGTGGAGATCGACCGGCTCGAGGTGCGGGTCGCGCTCACATCGCTCGTCAGGGGGAACATCCGCGTGAGCGAGCTGGTGCTGACGGGGCCTCGCCTCTACGTGGCCCGCCTGGGTCCGGGCCGGTTCGACTTCGACGACTTGCTGGCGCTGATCCCGCCGGCCGACCCCGCCAAGCCGCCGGCCAAGTCCACGACGACCGTGACGCTCGAGCGGCTGAGCCTGGTCCGTGGCCTGGTGGTAGCGCGCGACGAGGCGGTGGCGCCGGTCTCGACCTGGAAGCTCGAGGACCTCACGATCGACGGCACGGGGATCTCCACCCGACCCGGCCTTCGCCCGGGGCGCCTCACCGTCCGGGCTCGCGTGAACGGCTCGGCGCTGGCCCTCGACGCGGACGCCATCGAGTTGCCGCGGACGGCGGTCGAGGCGCGCCTGTCACTCGGCGCGTTCGAGCTGACCCAGGCGGTGCCGTACGTGCCGCCGACGGTTGCCGTGCTCCCGGCCGGCGGCCGCCTCACGCTCGACCTGCGGCTCAAGACGGCGCGTCCGGCCAACAGCCCTCTGCGCGTCGTCGTCGCCGGCGACGTGGGGCTCGCCGACCTCACGGTGATCCGGCGCGGTGCGGCCGCGCCGCTGCTGCGCGTGCCGAAGCTGGCCGTCGCCATCAAGGAGGCGTTGCCGCTCGAGGGCGCGGTCACCCTGGCCACCCTCGAGGTGGACGGGCTCGACCTGAGCGCCGTGCGGGATCGTCAGGGCCAGATCGATCTGCTGGCGCTCGCCAAACCGCCGGAGGCCGCGGCGCCCCCGTCCACCCCGCCCCCGGCCATCACGGCGGCGGCCACCCCCGCCGCCACGGCGCCGGCCACCGCGATGAAGATCATCGTCGAGCGTCTCGCGCTCAAGCGCGGCCGCGTCGCGCTACGCGACGAGGCGGTCGCGCCGGTGACGACGCTCGCGCTCGGCGACATCGCGGTGACGGTGACGAACCTCACCTGGCCCGGCATCACGCCGCTGGCGCTCGAGGCGAGCCTGGGGCTGCCGACCGCGGGGCGCGTCACCCTCAAGGGCACGGCCACGCTCTCGCCGTTCTCGACCGACATCACCTCGTCGCTGCGCGGCGGCTCGATCGAGCCCTACCATCCGTACATCCCGTTCAAGGGCAGACTCGGCGGACGCTTCAACGGCGACAGCCGCTCGCGGGTCGCCATCGACGGCCAGGGGCGGCTGACGGCGACGTCGAAGGGGACGAGCTGGATCGAGGGGCTCGAGGTCCGCAACCCCGCCGACAGCTCGGTGCCGATGAAGCTGGAGCGTCTCGAGTTCGCCGGCATCGACTTCGGCTGGCCCACGCACGCGCGGGTCGCCACCATCACGATCAAGAAGCCCAATCTTCGCGTCGAGCGTGACGCCACCGGCGCCATCCGGCTGCGCGAGCTGCTGGAGGTGCAGCAGCCCGAATCGTCCCCGGCACCCGCCACCCCTGCTCCCGCCAAGCCCGCGCCGGCCAAGCCCGTGGTGGCCAAGGCCGCACCGAAGCCGAAGTCCGCCGGCCCCGTGCCCCCCGAGGTCCACGCCAAAGGCGGCGCCGTCGGCTTCCCGATCGACATCGACGCCTTCGTGCTCGAGGACGGCTACATCCAGTTCCTCGACCGCACGGTGCAGCCGGCGTTCTCGGAGACCCTCTCGCGACTGGCCGTGCGGATCGAGGGGCTGTCGAGCACGCCCGGCAAGCGGGCGAAGCTGACCACCCAGGCCATCGTCGGTGGCAACGCCGCGCTCGACATCAAGGGCGAGCTGGCGCCGCTGGGCGAGCTGTACGTCGACATCACCGGCGAGCTGCGCGACTTCTCGCTGGCCAGCGTCAATCCGTACGCCGACAGCTTCGTCTCCTGGATCGTCGATCGCGGCAAGCTCGGCGTGCGCTTCCACTACCGCATCGAGCGCGGGCAGCTCGAGGCCTCCAACGAGTTCGTCGTGGGCAACATCCACGTGGCGCCCACGCGCCAGGACGACGAGGTCAAGAAGAAGGTCGGGCTGCCGCTGGGGCTGATCGTCGCGCTCATCACCGACGCGAACAACGACCTGAAGATCAACCTGCCGATGTCGGGACCGCTGGCGAGCTGGCAGGCCGACCTCGGCGACGCGATCTGGACCGTCGTTCGTAACGTGGTCGTCAACGTCGTGACGGCGCCGTTCAAGGCGATCGGGCGGCTCTTCACCGGCGGCGACAACAAGGTGGAGTCGCTGAGTGTCGAGCCGCTCACCTTCTCCGCCGGCGGCGACGTCATCGCGCCGGAGATGCAGGAGCACCTGACCAAGGTCGCCGACTTCCTGCGGCGCGCGCCCGCCATCCGCCTGTCGCTGACGCCGGTCGCCAGCCCCGCCGACCGTGAGGCCCTCAAGGGCCAGGAGCTGACGGCGCGCCTGCAGGCGCGCCAGCGCGAGGCCAAGCTGCCCGACTTCCCCGCCGCGGTCGCCGCCGAGTTCAAGGCGCGCTTCCCCAGCGTGCCGGGCTCGCCGGTGCCGCCGCCCAACGAGCAGCTCGCGCGCCTGCACGAGGTCGAGGTCGTGCCGGACGAGAAGGTGGCGGAGCTGCTCGCGCGCCGCGTGACCGTCGTGCGCGACGGCCTGGTGAAGGACCAGGGCATTCCGGAGGGACGGCTGGCGGCCGCCGAGCCCGCCCCGGCGGCCCCGCCCGCGGGCGACGGCCGCGTGGAGTTTCGGATCGTTCAGTAGGCGGTCAGCGGCAGGACACGACCTCGCCACCGCGCGAGCGATGGCAGGTCGTCGATGCGACGAGTCCCAGGCAGATCGTACGCCGCGGCCCGTCGGCGGCGGTCCGGTCGTACCGCACCCATTCGATCCCGCGGCACTCGCAGGTCTGATAGCGGGACGCCATCGCCCCGCCGTCGGCGCAGCGGCGAACGAGCAGCAGTCCGGCGCCGAGCAGGACGACGGCCACCAGCGCGAGGGGCCACCTCACGCCCGCTTGAGCTCGACTTCGACGAAGACGAACTCGAAGGCGTTGGCGTTGCGCACGTCGTGCTCGACGCCCGCCGCCCGGAAGTACGGCGCGCCGGTGACGAGCTCGGCCACGCTGTCCCCTGCGGGCCCGCTGCTGGCCAGCCGCCCGGTCGTCAGCGGCACCACGACGTAGTCGTACTCGTGCCGATGAAACCCCGTCGCCGCCCCCGGCGCGAACCGCCACTCCGTCACCCGCACCCGCTCGTTGTCGACCCTCACCGTAGGCACCGCTCGCGGCTCACCGCTCACGGTGGGATGATAGCGGCACCGATCCTAGAGGGGAAGGTGCCGCATGACCGAGCATGACGAGGCGACGCAGGGCGAGATCCACGGCGACGCCGGCGACGTGGTCGCCGGAACGGTCACGATCCGCCAGGGCGGCGCGCGGTCGGTGCGCGCCCGCGAGATCTCGATCCACCAGGGCGGCGCCGTCCGCGCGCAGGCCGACCAGGTGGCCGTCACCCAGGGCGGCATCGTGCTGGCCCGCACGGGCGCCGCACAGGTGACCGCCGGCGCCGTGGGGGTGATCGCCGCCACCGGCAAGGTCGAGCTCCAAGCCTCCGCCGCCAAGCTCGTCCTGTCCCGCGACGCCGTCGCCCTCGAGCACTCCGCCGCCGTCATCGCCGCCGCCCCCAAGATCCAGATCACCGACAGCGCCGTCGGCATCCTCCTCGCCCGCCACGTCGACGCCAAGAACATCCGCGTGATGTTCGGTCTCAAAGAAGCCCTGGCCTTCGGCGCTACCGCCGGCGCCACCCTCTGGCTCCTCAAAACTCTCTGGCGCCGCCGCGCCTGAACTCCGACCAGACTGGCTCTGAACTCGAGCCCACGCCCACTCCGGAGCCGTGGGGTGGGCGGGAGTGGGGCCGGTGGGTGGGGTCTGGAGGACCCGTTTCCCTCCAGCCGTTACCGCGCCGAGCCCAGTCGGATGGAGCCCAGCCACAACCGGTCCGGCACGTGCTCAACCTCGTGGTCTCCCAGACCCCACCCACCGGCCCCGCTCCCGCCCACCCCACGGCTCCGCATGAGCATGCGCGCGAAGCTCAGGCGTCGAGGATCGCCGAGAGCTCGGCGTGGATCCCCGCGCGCGCGCGTCGCGAGTGCGCCGGCCCGTAGCGCTCGAGCAGCCCCTGGCAGAGCAGCGGCAGCGCGATCGTCACGTCGGCGAACAGCATGACGTTGGCGCCGTCCACCGCCTCCTTGCCCCACGAGATGCACTCGCTGGCGACCGACGCCCCGCCCAGCCCGCCGAAGACGGGGTTGTCCGTCGTGATCTGGATCGCTGCCAGGTGCGGGCTCGGCCCGGCCTCGCCGCGGATCGCCTTGACGCTGGTCGCGGTGATCTGGATGAAGTCCTTGGGCACGCCGCCGCCGAGGAAGACCGCCGAGGTCCCGGGACCGGGCGGCATGTAGCGCGCCATGATCCGGAGCGCGATCTCGTAGTCGGCGAAGAAGTCCACCACCGGACCCTTGGCGCGCGCGGTGCGATAGCCCTCGGCCAGCGGCCCGTCGGGCGCGGCCGGCACGAACAGCGGTACCCGGTGACGGAAGCAGGTGGCGGCGATGGTGCCGCCGAGGCCTTGCCCGTCGAGCCAGCGACCGAACTCGTGCATGAACCGCGCGCCGGGCAGCGTGGGCCCCGGCCAGCGCGCCGCCAGGTCCTCGAAGAAGTCGCGGGTGAAGTCCTCCATCGCGTCGTAGTCGCCGCTGCCGACGACGTGATCGTAGAAGCGGTAGAAGCCGCGCCGCCACAGCTCCTCGTCGTCCACGTGCTCGGGCTCCACCTGGAAGAAGCGCGCGCCGCGCGACTCGAGCAGGTCCTCGGTGACGTTGGCCGACGTGGACGCGAGCACGTCGACGTAGCCGCGCTCGATCAGCCAGGCGATCAGGGGCGCGAGACCGGCGCTGGCCAGGGAGCCGGCCAGGCCCAGGCAGATGAGCCCGTCGCCATCGATCATGCGCTGCCAGACCTCGAACGCCTCGCCGAGCTTGCGGCCCTGAAACGCCGAGCGGCGCATGCGGCCGAGCAACCGGCTCACCGTTTGCCCGCGGCCGCCATCCTGGTCGTCGACCACCAGGCCCATCGGCGCCCGCGGCGCCCACGTCCCCACGTCGCCCGCCGCTTTATCGTTCACTGAATCCTCCTCGCCCGTTAGACTCTGCCCCATGACCTCGGCGGTCGCCCAGCTGTTCGACGCGATGGCCCCGATGTACGACGACCTCGAACCCTGGTACGAGCACCTCTACGCCGTCCTGCACGCGATTCTCCGCGAGACGATCGGTCACGCGCCCTCGCCCGACGCGCGCGCGCTCGACGCGGGCTGCGGCACCGGCTTCCAGACCGCCCTGCTGGCCGAGCTGGGCTGGCAGACGTACGGCGTCGACGTCTCGGCCGGACTCCTCTCGGTCGCCCGGCGCCGGCGTCCGGGCGCTGCCCTGGCCCTGGGCAGCATCGAGG
This sequence comes from Methylomirabilia bacterium, assembly GCA_041493815.1. Lineage (GTDB taxonomy): Bacteria > Methylomirabilota > Methylomirabilia > Rokubacteriales > CSP1-6 > AR5. The sequence continues at coordinate 620 of JBGPZN010000070.1, read as the reverse complement.
CGCTGCCCTACCCTGACGCGCGCTTCGACGCCATCGTCTGCTGCGGCAGCACGCTGTCGTTCGTCGACAATCCGGCGCGCGCCGTGGCCGAGTTCGGCCGCGTGCTGCGCCCGGGCGGCCGGCTGCTGCTGGACTGCGAGCACCGCCCGAGCCTCGACCTGGCCTGGATGCTGGCCAGCGCGCTGACCGGCGACGCGCTCGGGTACGGCGTGCCGGCGCGCGAGGCGTGGCGCGCGCTGGCCGCCCGCCGACGCTTGCGCCTCTCCTATCCGGGCTACGGGCCGCTGTGGCTCTTCACCCGGCGCGAGCTGAGCGCGATGCTGCGGGGCGCCGGCCTGGTACCGGTGCGGGCGTGGGGTCTGCACGGCATCACCAACCTCATCCCCTCCACCGTGCTCCATGGCCAGCACGTCCCTCGCACGCTCGCCCCGGCCTACCGCGCGCTGCGCCGCCTCGACACCGCGCTGGTCGACACCGCGCCGGCGCGGGCGCTCGCCAACAGCCTCGTCGTCCTCGCCGAGCGTGCTCAGCCGAGCGCGTAGACCTCGACCTCGGCCGTCCGTCCCTTCACCTTCACGGCTGGCAGCGGGGTCAGCGGCAGCTCGCCGTCGATCTGCGAT
>JBGPZN010000516.1:0-2672 GCA_041493815.1 Methylomirabilia bacterium | reverse complement strand
GGTCGGGGCGTTCACTTCGCCGGGCGAGTCGGACTGGCGCTGGCGCATCGTGAACTACGCCGGCGAGACGATCGAGGAATCGCCCGGCGGCTTCGCCACGATCGCGCTGGCCATGGTGGACGGCCGCAAGCGCCTCCTGCTGCTCGACGTGGACCGCTCGGTCCCGCGCGGCCCCTACCGCTCGACGTCCCACTCACGCGCGCCCAAGACCTCCGCCTGACGCTGAGCTAGGCCGCGTCGAAGCGCAGCACCGACACGGAGTGCGCCGGGAAGACGTACTCCAGCCTGGGGCCCCGCCCCGGCGCCTGGCGCTCGCGGACGTCGACCGCGCGCGGCGCCTCGAACGAGTTCGTGGCGCTCACGTCGGGGCCGTTCACCTCCCACACCTTCACCGGGCCCGCGATCGCCGCCCCGCCGAGATCGAGCGTCGCCGCGAGGTCCCGCGCCCGATCGCGATTGACGACGGCGACGCAGACCGCGTGCCCGCCCTCCTCCCGCGTGGCCACCGCGTCCAGCAGCGGAAACGGGCCGAGGTCGGCGACGTGATGGATCCGGCCGCCGCCCTCCAGCTCCTGGGCCGGCGCCAGCTCGTACGTCTCGCTGTCCACGTGCACGTCGAGCGCGACCGGCAGCGTGTGCTCGGCGTAGAGCCGCAGCGGATGATAGATCGCCTGCAAGAACAACCCCGTGGGGTTGGTGAAGATCGGGGCGATGGCGTTGACGAGCTGGGCGAAGTTGGCGATGCGCACCGTCCGGCAATGGCGGATGAACCCGTGCAGGTAGGTCGCGATGGCCAGCGCGTCCGACAGCGTGTAGCGCTCCTCGACGCCGCCCACGCGGTCCTCGTGGCTGCGCGTGCGCCACCAGACGTTCCACTCGTCGAAGGCGATGTGGATCGGGTGGGCCAGGCGCTCGGCGTGGCGCACGCGCTCGATGAGCGCCGCGCAGATCCGCACGGCCCGCTCGGCCTGGTGGGACTGGAACACAGTCGCGTAGTGGTCGGGGCCCCCGGTGTAGAGGTGGATGCTGTGGTAGTCGATGAACTCGGCGGTGCCGTTCAGCACGATCTCGTCCCACTCGCTCCAGCCGTTCTGGCCGCACCCGATGAGCTCGATCGTCGGATCCGTGCGCTTCATGACCATGGCGAACGCCCGCGCCCGCTTGACGTAGTCGTGCGCGTTCACGCTGCCGATCTGCCAGCCGCCGTACATCTCGTTGCCGAGCCCCCAGTAGCGCACCCGGTACGGCTCGGCGTGGCCGTGCTGGCGGCGGAGGTTGGCCCACGAGGTGTTGCCGGTGCCGTTGCAGTACTCGACCCACGCCTGGGCCTCGTCCATGGTGCCGGAGCCCATGTTCACGCAGATGAAGGGCTCGGTGCCGAGCACGCGGCAGTACTCGATGAACTCGTCCGTCCCGAAGCGATTCGACTCCTCCGCGTACCACGCCAGCTCGCTGCGCCGGGGCCGCTGCGCCTTGGGCCCCACGCCGTCGAGCCAGTGATAGCCGCTGACGAAGTTGCCGCCCGGCCATCGCAAGATCGGGATGCGCAGCGGCCGGGCGGCGTCGAGGACGTCGCGGCGGAAGCCGCGGGCGTCGCTCAGCGGCGAGCCCTCGTCGTAGACGCCGCCGTAGATGCAGCGGCCCAGGTGCTCGATGAACTGGCCGAAGATGCGCGGGTCGACGGTGCCGATCCGCCGCGCGAGATCGATGCCGATCCGGTTCATGCCGCGCTCACCCGAACTTCCGCTCCGCCTCGCGGCGATAGGCGCGGACCGCGGCGCCGAGGAACAGGACGGCGTAGCCCGCGAGCCACACCACGCTGGTGCCCACCGGCTCGCGGCCGGCGCCGACCGCGCTCCAGGCGAGCTGCGCGTAGTGATAGGTCGGCAGGTACGGCGCCACGCGCTGCACGAAGGCCGGCAGCTGCTCGGGCGGCAGGAAGAGGCCGGAGGCGAACGCCAGCGGCAGGTAGACGAGGTTGACCACCGCGGGGGCGGCGTTGGGACCCGCGACGTAGCCGATGGCGAAGCCCAGCCCGATCAAGGGCACCGAGCCGGCCAGCAGGCGGGCGATCACGCTCACCCACACGCCCGGCGCCACCCGGATGCCGCCGACCACGCCGGCGTAGGCGAACAGCAGGAGGACGGCCAGCAGCCCGAACAGCATCGCGACGACGACCTTGGCGGCCAGATAGACGCCCGGCGGCAGCGGCGTGGCGCGCATCAGCACGTCGATCTTCTGGCCGCGCTCGACGGCGACGCCGATGCCGAAGCCGTAGACCATCACCTGCCCGACCGCGTACGCACTGAAGGAGACCAGCAGCACGACGCCGATGTCGAGCCCGCGCGGCCCCGTCCGCCCGGCGAACGGCAGGCCGAAGAAGCTGAAGAGCACCACCGGCAGCAGCAGGGTGGTGGCGCTGAACGCCGGAAGCCGCCACCGCATCACCAGCTCACTCCGGATCTGCGCCAGCAGCACCGAGCCGAGCGGGGCGAGCGACGCCGGCGCCGTCATGTGCGCGGCTCGCGCCGGGCGGTGAGGGCAAGGAACGCCTCCTCGAGGTCGGCGCCGGCGACCTCCAGGTCGGTGATGGCGACGCCGCGGCGGAACAGCTCGCGCAGCACCGTCTCCGGCTCGGCGCTGAGCAGGCGCACGCGATCGCCGACGCGATC
>JBGPZN010000397.1:0-3668 GCA_041493815.1 Methylomirabilia bacterium | reverse complement strand
GCGACGGCGGCGGCCTTGATGACGATGCTCGCGCGCTCGGCGTGGTGCAGCACGGCCTCGCGCATCTCCTCGGCCGTCTGAACCGGGACGAACCCCGCGGCCGGCGGCGGCGCCAGCGCCGTCGGGCCCGAGACCAGCGTGACCTGGGCGCCGCGCCGCACGGCGGCGGCGGCCAGCGCGTAGCCCATGCGACCCGACGAGCGGTTGGAGATGTAGCGCACGGGATCGATCGGCTCCCGCGTGGGCCCCGCGGTGACCAGCACGCGCTCGCCGGCGAGGTCGCGCGTGGCCGTCAGCGCGCCGAGCACGGCCTCGACGATCGTGTCGACCTCGGGCAGCCGGCCGCGGGCGGTGAGACCCGAGGCCAGGGCGCCGTCGTCGGGCTCCAGCACGGTGACGCCGCGCGCCCGCAGCGTGGCGACGTTGGCGACGACGGCCGGATGCTGCCACATGCCGCCGTCCATGGCCGGGGCCACGACCACCGGACAGCGAGCCGCCAGCAGCACCGTCGTCAGGAAATCATCGGCGATGCCGTGGGCGGCCTTGGCGAGCAGGTTGGCGGTGGCCGGCGCCACCACCACGGCGGCGGCCTGCTCGGCCAGCGCCACGTGCTCGACAGCCGCGTCGCTCTGCGGGTCGAACAGGCTGGTGAGGACCGGCCGGCCCGAGAGCGTACGGAAGGTGAGGGGGCCGACGAACTCCCGCGCGTGCTCGCTCAGGCACACGCTGACGCGGGCCCCGCGTCGCGTCAGCTCGCGCAGCAGGTAGACCGCCTTGTAGGCGGCGATGGAGCCGGTGACGCCGAGGATGAGCTCTCGGCCGTCGAGGGTCGAGCTCATCTCTTCTTTTCGTCCTCGTCCTTCACGCGGTACTCGATCTTGGCGGCCGCGATCTCCTCCAGGGCCGAGCTGGTCGGCTTCTTGTGCTTCGAGTCCACCCGGGTCTGCGCGCCGCGATTGAGCTGGCGGGCACGCTTGGCCGACAGGACGACGAGCAGATACCGGTTCGACACCTTGTTGAGTGCATCTTCCAGGGAAGGGAACGCCATCAGTTCGGTACCTCCAGGTCTGGGAAGGTGAGGGCCAGGCGCGCCACACGGCAGCGCTCGGCCAGGATGATCGACGAAAGCTGCTCCATGGCCTCCTTGACGTCGCGGTTCACGACCAGGTAATCGTACCGCCGCCACAAAGCCACCTCGTGGCGGGCTCGCTCCAGGCGCGTGGCGATCGCGCTGCCGGGCTCGGAGCGCCGCTCGCGCAGGCGCTGCTCCAGCTCGGCCATCGACGGCGCCACGATGAAGATCAGCACGGCCTCCGGATAGCGCGCGCGGAGCTGGGTGGCCCCCTGCGTGTCGATGTCGAGGAGGATGTCGCGGCCGTCCCGCAGCGCCGCCTCCAGCGGCCCCGCCGGCGTGCCGTACAGGTTGTCGTGCACGGTCGCCCACTCCGCCATCTCGCCGCGGGCCAGCATCGCGCGGAACTCGGCCTCGCTCACGAATCGAAAGTCGCTGCCGTCGATCTCGCCGGGCCGCGGCGGCCGCGTCGTCACCGACACCGAGTAGGCGAGGTCGTGCAGCCGCAGGCGCATCTCGCGGCACAGCGTGGTCTTGCCCGCGCCCGACGGCGCCGAGACCACGAACAGGGTACCGCTCCGGCGAATCACTCGGCGGGGCCCCGATCGGTGGCCAGCCGCTGGGCCAGGGTCGCCGGCTCGAGCGAGGAGAGGATCAGGTGATCGCTCCCCGTCACGATGACGGCCCGGGTGCGGCGTCCGTTGGTGGCGTCGATGAGCTTGCTGCTGCCCTTGGCGCGCTCGATCAGCCGCTTCACCGGCAGCGAGTCGAGGGCGACGATCGCCACGATCTGCTCGGCCACCACCACGTTGCCGTGGCCGACGTTCATGAGGTGGACGGTGGCGCCGTTCGTCCGGCTACTCAAGGTTCTGAACCTGTTCGCGCATCTTCTCGAGCACGCCCTTGCCCGCCAGCGCCGCCTGGCTCAACTCCAGGTCGTCGGCCTTGCTGGCGACGGTGTTCACCTCACGGCCGAGCTCCTGGAGCAGGAAATCGAGCGCCCGCCCGATCGCGCCGCCCTTGTCCAGCACGAGGGCCAGCTCGGCCAGGTGCGCCCGCAGGCGCGTGAGCTCCTCGGCGATGTCCGCCTTGTCGGCCCACAGCGCGGCCTCGGTCAGGATCCGCGCCTCGTCGATGGCGGCCGCGCCGAGCAGCGCGCGCAGCCGCTCGCGCAGCCGCTCCTCGCGGCGCGCGACCCCCGCCGGGGCGCGGGCGGCCATCGCGTCGACGATCACCGCGAGCTCGGCGTGCAGGCTGCGCAGCTCCTGGGCCAGGCGCTCGCCCTCGGCCGTGCGGCGCTCGACCAGTTCGTCGAGCGCGCGCGCGAGCGCCTGCTCCAGCATGGGCCACGGCACCACCGCGTCGGCCGGTTCCGGCTCCTCCACGCGTACGACGCCGGGGCGGTGGAGCAGCCACTCGAGCGTGACGCCGCCACTGACGCCGAGATCGCCAAGCTCGGCGGCCAGCGCGCGGGCCCGCACCACGTACTCGCGGGCGAGCGCGGTGTCGGTGACGACCCGCTGGATGGCGTGCCCGGCGACGGCCGCGACCTGGACCACGACGTCCACGCGCCCGCGCTCCAGCCGCGCGGCGACGGTGCGGCGTGCCTCGAGCTCGAGCGGCGCCAGCGCCCGCGGCAAGCGCAGGGCGATGTCGAGGTGGCGATGATTGACCGAGCGCGCCTCCACCGTGACGACAAGCGTGTCGCCGCGCACCTCTGCGCGCCCGAACCCGGTCATGCTTCGGACCATCGAATGCCCCAGAATGGCTGAAATTCTCTGTAGTGTCAATATGTTATGATCCGTCAAGGAGGATCGTGTGAAGCGATGGGCTTGGCTGGGGGCGGGGCTACTCGTGCTGCTCGGCTTGGTCACCCTCGGCGCCGCCCGGATGGCGGGCCGGCCGGGCTCGCGGCCAGCCACGCTGCTGTCGGTGGTGACCATGTGGCTCGCCGCCTGGGTGCTGTGGGGGTTCGCGGGCGGGCTGGCGGCCCACTACGGCGTGCTGACGACGTACGACGGCACGCTCTTCACCGCGCTCGCGGTGGCCGGCGGGGTCTGGCAGTATCGCACGCAGGTGCGACAGGGACGACAGCAGGGACTGGCGGTCTTCGTGGCCGCTCAGCTCCTCTGGCTCGGGGTGGTGTTGTGGCAGAACGGAGTCCTGATCGGATGAAGACCCAGGACCGCGCGCAGGTCGCGTCCATCCTCGCTCACCGCGGCGAGTTCTTCCGCGTGCTCCAGCAGACGTCGCGCACGCCGCTCTTCTTCCTGACCGTGTACGCGCGCCCCCGGAGTACTGACGGTGGACGCGGCGAAATCCTGTTGCGTCACCATCAGCTCCCCGCCGTCCGCCTCGAGCCGGTTTCCACTGAGGCATCGAGGTCGAGCGCGACCTCGTGGGGGCCGATCGCTGGGCTGAGACAGCGGACGCGGCCGGGTACCGCGAGGCCGGGCGTGGCGTAGAGACGGCGCGCATCGGCGAAGCCGTCCGCGGCCTGCGTGCGCTCAGCCACTTCGTCGAGAAGCGCCAGCTCGGCATCGGGCTCGGCCTGCATCAGCCCCCAGACGTCCCACAGCAGCAGCTCCACCTTGTT
>JBGPZN010000256.1:0-5356 GCA_041493815.1 Methylomirabilia bacterium | reverse complement strand
GCCACCCCAGGTGCCGCCGCCCACTTGCTGCAGCGCCGCCCACAGCCGCGTGTCGGCCGGCAGCTCCGGATCAGGCGCCAGGTCCGGCCGCGGCGGCCGTGCGGCCAGCACCCGCGCGCCCTCCTCCGCCCCGAACTCCCGCTCGCCCTCGCCGACGAGATCGACGGAGCCCTCGAGCCGGTTGCGGTCCACGACGATACGGATGCGGTCGCCGTCGCGCACCCGGCCGATCGGGCCGCCGGCCAGGGCCTCGGGACCGACGTGGCCGATGCAGGCGCCCGTCGACACGCCCGAGAAGCGCGCGTCGGTCACGACCGCCACGTGCTTGCCCCACGACAGGTGCTTGAGCGCCGCGGTGATCTGGTAGATCTCCTCCATGCCGGCGCCGAGCGGGCCGCGGCAGGCCAGCACCAGGACGTCGCCGGCCTTGAGGCCCTCCGGCCCGCGGTTCTTGATCGCGGCGATGGCGTCGCGCTCGCGCGTGAACACGCGCGCGGGTCCCAGCTTGCGGTAGACACCGTCGGCGTCGACGACGGACGGATCGATGGCCGTGCTCTTGATGACCGAGCCCTCGGGGGCGAGGTTGCCCTGCGGAAAGGTTACCGTGCTGGTCAGCCCGCGCGTGCGCGCGCGCTCGGGATCCATGATGACGTCGTCGGGCGCGACGCCGTCGGCCGAGCGCAGCCGCTCGCGCAGCACACGGCGGCGCTCGCTGCCCTCCCACCAGTCGAGCAGCCGGCCGAGCGGCTCGCCCGCGACCGTGAGCACGCGCTCGTCGAGCAGGCCCAGGCGCCGCAGGTGCAGCATGACCTCGGGCACGCCACCCGCGAGGAAGGCGCGGACGGTCGGGTGCGGTCCGTTCGGCAGCGTGTCGACCAGGCGGGGGACGCGCCGGTTGATCGCGCTCCAGTCGTCCACCGTCGGCCGGCGCAGCCCGGCGGCGTGCGCGATGGCCGGCACGTGCAGGAGCAGGTTCGTCGAGCCGCCGAAGGCGGCGTGCACGGCCATGGCGTTGCGGATCGCCGCATCGGTGACGATGTCACGCATGGCCAGGCCGCGCCGGGCGAGCGACACCAGCGCCCGCGCGGAGCGCCGCGCCATGTCGATCCAGATCGGCTGGCCGGAGGGCGCCAGCGCCGAGTGCGGCAGCGACAGCCCGAGCGCCTCGCCGACCACCTGGGACGTCGCGGCGGTGCCCAGGAACTGGCAGCCGCCCCCCGGCGAGCCGCACGCGCGGCAGCCGAGGTCGGCAGCCTGATCGAGCGTCAGCTCGCCGTGGGCGAAGCGGGCGCCGATCGACTGGACCTTGCCGGCGTCCTCGCCGTCGCGCGGCGGCAGCGTGACGCCGCCCGGTACCAGCACGCACGGCAGGTCGCGCATCGAGGCCAGGGCCATCATCGTGGCCGGCAGCCCCTTGTCGCAGGTGGCGACGCCGAGCACGCCCCGGCGCGTCGGCAGGGAGCGGATGAGGCGGCGGAAGATCTGGGCGGCGTCGTTGCGGTAGGCCAGGCTGTCCATCATCCCGACCGTGCCCTGCGTGCGTCCGTCGCAGGGATCCGAGCAGAACGCGGCGAACGGCAGACACTCGAGCGCGCGCAGCTCGGCCGCCGCCGCCTGCATCAGCAGGCCGATCTCCCAGTGGCCGGTGTGATAGCCGAGCGCGATCGGCGTGCCGTCGGGGGCGCGGATGCCGCCGTTGGTGCCGAGCATGAGGAACTGCGGCCGGCCCAGCTCGTGGGGCGCCCAGCCCATCCCGGCGTTCTGCGTGAGCCCGAAGATATCGCCGCTGGGGCGTTCGAGGAGCATCTCCGCCGTCAGCGGCAGGCGGCCCTGGGGGCCGGGGCCGGACGTCGTGATGTCCCACACAGCCGGATCCGCGGTCGTGAGCAGGTCGTCGAGCGCAATGGCCTGGGTCGTCATTGCGCGAGGCTATGCGCAGACGCTGGACGCGTCAAGGCGGCAACGGCCGGCTCGCTCAGCCGGCGATCTTGCGAATCACGAGGTGCGCGGGCGCGCCGCGGAACGGCCAGCCGGGCACCCACGCCGAGAAGCGGCCCGCCGTGCCGCCGGCGACGACGATGTGCGGGGCGCCCGGCTCGCGGAACTTCGCCACGCGCGCGCCGTCGACCTCGGCGCGCATGCGCTCCCACAGGAACGCGCGCACGTCGGCCTTCGACCAGCCGTCGGCCGCGATGGTGCGGACGTGCTCGGGGCTGATGACGAGCAGCGTGTCGCCCAGGTCGGCGATGGCGTGGCTAGCGATCGCCTCGCCGCTCCGGGCGATCGTGGTGAGCACGTCGCGCGCGCTGCGGCTGCGCGCATCCACCACGATCTGCGGCGCCTCGGCGGCGAGCACGGCCACCGTGCTGTCGGTGGCCGCGAACCCGTGCTCGACGTGCAGCGCCTCCCACGGGCTCTCCTCCTCCCGCTCGCCGATGCAGTAGGTGTAGCGACCGGGTTGGGCGAAGGTGGACATGCTGATCGCGCCCGGGCGGGCGCCCCCGACGTTGGCCCACACCAGGCGCACCGCGCGGCCGATGGTGGCGTTGGCCCGCCAGCCGGGCCCGAAGACGCCGACGCCGCAGTTCACGTCGAGCGCGGCGCGGACGGGCCCGTTGACGATGAGCAGCGGCGCCACCGCGTCGGTGGTGCCGGACACGCCCTCCAGCGCGAACGCCGGATCGCAGATGGCCTCGACGGCCGCGATCACCACCGGCAGGTACTCGGGCCGGCAGCCGGCCATCACGGCGTTCACGGCGATCTTCTCAACGGTGGCCCGCCCGTGCTGTGGGGCCACCAGCGCGATCAGCTCGTCGCCGGGCCGTCCGCTGGCCTCCACGGCGGCCCGCACGCGGGCGGCGGTGGGCGCAATGACCGGCAGGCCGTCGGTCACGCCCCGCGCGTACAGCGTTTCGAAGGCGTCGTCCTCGCCCGTCACCGCGCCATGATACGTGCGCTAGGATGCGCTATGCGAGTGGCGGGCATGGTCGCGCTGCTGGTGCTCGTCCTCACGCCGTCGGCGGGGGCCCAGCGGGTGCCGCCGACCGACCTGGCGGCGGTGGACGAGTTCATCGACGCGCCCCGCGCGCTCTTCGGCCGCACGCGGCCGGTGGTGGAGGGTCGGCTGGGCGCGCCAGCGGCGGTGCACGCGCGGACTCTGGCTGGCGGCCGCCGCTCTGCCCTCGACGCCGTCGATGAGCTCACCTACCCAGGCGTGGTCATCGGGGTCTCGCGGGGGTCGTCCGGGCTGCGACGCGTGGAGATCACCGAGCCGCGCTGGGCGCTGCCGCGGGGGCTCAACGTGGGATCGGCACGCAGTCGCGTCGAGCAACTGCTCGGCGAGCCGCAAACCGCGACCGACGTCAGCGCGCTCTACCTCTACTCCGACGCCTACCCCGACACCGTAGAGTTCTACTTCCGCGCCAACCTCGTCCACCGCATCGAATGGCTCTACGCCCCGTCCGACTAGGGCGCGAGCGCAGACGGTGCCTCGTGGTAGCCGCCGACCCTACCCCCGCCGCGTCCCCGGCGACAGCGCGCGGGGTTACGCGCTCTTCTGGCGGAGCGACGCGACCAGGTCGAGGACGCGCAACACTTCGCGCCCGTCACGCACCATCGTGCGGTCGCCGGCCTGCCCCCAGCGCAGCACCCCGGCGCGGTCGACGACGAAGGTGGAGCGGTAGGCGACGTTGCGCTCCTCGTCGAGCACGCCGTAGGCGGCGATCGCCGAGCGGTGGATGTCGCTCAGCAGCGGGAAGCTGAACCCGCGCGCCTTGGCGAAGGCGGCGTGGCTGAACGGGCTGTCGGCGCTGATTCCCAGCAGGACAGCATCCCGCTTGCCGATCTCCTGGACGGCCTCACCGAGGCCGCTGAGCTCGGGGGTTCAGATGCTGCCCCAGTCGAAGCAGTAGAAGACAAGCACCACGTCCTTGCCGCGGAACTCGGCCAGGGTGATCGGGCGGTCCTCGGTCGACGGCAGCGAGAAGTCGGGAGCGGGCTTGTCGTAGCGTAGCATCGCGCCTCCAGGCTATGATCGGCAGCCATGAAGATCCACAGGCTCTACGCCGACCAAAAGGGTGAATCGCATTTCGAGGACGTCGAGATCCAGTACGTCGAGTCCTCACGGTCCGGGCGGCTGTCGGCCCGCCTGCCCGCCACCGGCATCATCTTCCGCGAGGTCCAGCCGGACTACGACCTGGACTGGCACCCCGCGCCCCGCCGACAGTACATCATCAACCTCGATGCCGGTGTGCAGATCACGGCCAGCGACGGCGAATCGCGGCGAATCGGCGCCGGCGAGGTCCTGCTGGTCGAGGACACGTTCGGCAAGGGGCATCTGTCCAAGGCGCTCGACGGCAAGCTGCGCAACTGCATCTTCGTGCCGATCGAGTGATGGGCCGCCTCGACGGCAAGGTCGTCGTCGTCACCGGCGCCAGCCGGGGCATCGGCGCCGAGATCGCCACGCTGCTGGCCGCCGAGGGCGGACGCGTGGTGTGCGCCGCCCGCACGCTGCGCGAGGGTGATCACCAGCTGGCCGGCTCGCTCGAGACCACGGTCGAGACGATCCGCGCCAAGGGCGGCCAGGCGCACCCGGTCACCGTCAACATCGCCGATCCGGTCGAGTGCGAGAAGCTGCTCGACGCCGCCCGCAAGACCTACGGGCCGGTGGACGTGCTCGTCAACAACGCCGCGCTGACGTACTTCGTGCCGATCAAGGACTACGCGGTCAACAAGTGGCTCGCCTCTTGGAACGTCAATGTCCACGCGCCGTTCGTGCTGAGCCAGCTCGCCCTGCGCGACATGATCCCGCGCAAGACCGGCGCCATCGTCAACATCGGCTCGGGCGCTGCCGTCGGCCCCGGCCGCGGCCCCTACCCCGACCCGGCCGTCGGCGCCCGCGGCGGCACCTGCTATGGCGCCCAGAAGGCCGCGCTCGAGCGCTTCACCCAGGGGCTGGCCGCGGAGGTTTACGCACACGGCGTCTCGGTGACGTGCGTGTCGCCCTCGCAGGTCGTCCCCACGCCGGGCACGGTCTATCACAAGCTCGTGAAGGGCATGGACGATCCGCGCGGCGAGCGCCCGGAGCTCATGGCGCGCGCGGTGCTGCTGCTGGCCAGCGAGCCACTCGAGCGGGTCACGGGGCGCGTGACCTACAGCCAGCAGATCCTCAAGGAGTTCGGCTGGATCACCGACGCGCGCGGCCGTGGCGTCGAGACACCCGGCACCGGGTACTCGCAAATGTAGTCTAGGCGCTCGTCCCCGGCGGCCAGGGGATCTTCATTGCGTCCAGCCGCCGCAGCCGGTCCTGGCCAAGCGTGCGGTCCCACACCTCGGCAAGATCCTCGGGCGTCCACGG
>JBGPZN010000464.1:0-3123 GCA_041493815.1 Methylomirabilia bacterium | reverse complement strand
CGTCCACGATCGGCTTGAGGAACGGCCCCACCGCGTGACGGACCCCCGTCGAGATGAACGTGGTCACCGAGAACGCCGCGACGACCCACCAGCCGTAGAAGATCGAGCGATTGGTCATGGCTGGAGCACTATAGCCCACCCTGGGCGGAGAAGAACTCCAGCATCAGCCGATTCACCTCGGCGGCGTTCTCGTACGCCGACCAGTGGCCGGCCCTGGACACCCGGTGCAGATCGAGCGTGCCGACGGCCTCGCGGATCTCGCCGATCAGCAGGTCGGCGGGCCGGAACGGAGAGTCGTCGCGCTCGCCCCACAGCAGCCGGATCCGACAGGTGAGGTGGGCGAGGTCGGCCAGCAGCGTGCCACCGCCGCTCACCTTGCGGCTGTCGAAGCGGGCGCGACGGACGCCGTCGGCCTGGATGTCCACCGTCTCCTCGGTGACGCTGGCCGGATCGCTGAGCATGTTGACGAGCAGGTTGTGGCGGCAGATCTCGCGGAAGAGGCGCTCGTCGTCCCCGGCCTCCTTGTAGCTCCGGATCGGCCGCTCGCCGAAGCGACGGGTCGGGAAGCCGCCGGGTGAGACCAGGCACAGGTGCGTCACGCGCGGGCCGAGCCGCCGCGCGAGGTTGGCGGCGATGGCCCCGCCGAACGAGAACCCGGCGAATCGCAGCGGGCCGTCGCCGGGGAGCATCTCGAGGAGCAGCTCGTGGACGAGGTCGAGGTAGGCCGGGCCGGTCGTCTCCCGCGCGACGCGCGCCGAGGCGCCGTACGACGGGTGATCGAGCGCGTGCACGGTGAAGCGCGCTGCCAGTGGCTCGACGTTGCGGATCCAGTGCTTCCAGGACCCCATGCCTCCATGAAACAGGACGAGGTCGGGTCCACTGCCGCTGCGGTGTACCGCCATCCGAGGGGCGGGGTCGGTCGTCAGGTCGTGAGCCTCCGAGGGCTCCGAGTCTACCCCACCATCTCGGGCTGCCGCGCCAGTCGCAGCACCGGAGAGGCCACGATCACCACGGCCTGGACGAGGAAGCCGAGCGCCGCCACCACGAGGCACGTCTCGGCACCGTACAGGCCGCCCACGACGGCGCCGATGAGCGCCCCCACGGGCCGGGCGCCGTAGGCGGTGATGTTGATGGCGGAGACGCGGCCGAGCAGGACACTCGGCGTCACGGTCTGGCGCAGGGTGGCGGTGCTGATGACCCACACGATCGGCCCGGCGCCGATCAGGAAGAAGCTGAGGCCGGCCAGCAGGACGGACGGCGTCCAGATCGTGAGCACCATCACGACGGCCGCCGCCAGCCCGGCGAGGGGGCCGAGGGCGACCACCACACCGAAGGGCAGCTCGCGGAGGATGCGCGGCGCGAGCAGCGCGCCGACGACCATGCCGAGGCCATACGTCGCCAGCGTGGCGCCCACCGCCGCGGCCGAGAGCCCGAGGTGCTGGACCGCGTAGGGGACGTACACCGACTGGAGAATGAAGAACGCGGTATTGAAGACGACCTGGGTCACGTAGACGGGCCGCAACAGCCGGTGACCGAGGACGAAGCCGGCGCCCTCGCGGATCTCGCTCAACAGGCGGTGCGGCGGCCGCGCCGGGCGCGCCGGCTCACGCAGACCCGCGAGCAGGAACACCGCGCACGTCGACATCGCGGCGGCGACGCCGAACGCGGGCGCGCCGCCGGTCCAGCCGACGAGCGTGCCCGCCAGCGCCGGCCCGCCGGCGAACGCCACCGTGCGCGCCAGCTCGAGCCGTCCGTTCGCCGCGGCGAGCGCGGTCGGCTCGACCAGCGCCGGGACCAGCGCCGGCGCGGTCGCGCTGTAGGCCACCGTTCCACACGCGCCGATGAAGCCCAGCGCGGCGAGCAGCGGCAGCGTCAACAGGCCGAGCCAGGCGAATACCAGGATGCCGCCGAGCGACAGCGCCCGCAATCCCTCGGCGCCGGCCATGAGGCGCCGACGCGACGTGCGATCGGCCAGCACGCCGGCAGGGATCGCCAGCAGCAGGTACGGCAGCGTCTGCGCGGTCTGGAGCATGCCGGTGGCGCCGGCCCCCGCGCCGAGCGCGAGCACGGCGACGATGGGCGCTGCCGCCAGTCCCACCTGATCGGCAGACTGCGCCACCAGGTTCGACCACGCCAGGCGATTGAATGCGCGAGGAAGTTGCAGCACCTCTCCTTGGAGAGGTATACGCGGCGGGTGCTCGGTAAGGGTGGAACCCGGCGCGATCAGGCGACGCGGGGCCGCACGCGCTCGGCGAAGCTCGACATCTGCTCGTCGAGCTCGCGGCCATCGGCGGCAAGGAACTCGAGGACCAGGTGCTCGACGCCGCAGTCGGCCAGCTCGGCGATCTGCTCGATCAGCGCGGCCGGCTCGCCGGCGAGCACACGCCCGCCGTGAGCGGACGCCGGCGCGCTCTGGCCGGGGCGAAGGACGCGGATGTCGTTGCGCAGCGCGAGCGCCGGGGGGATCGAGCGGCCGCGAGCCTGGCAGAGTCGCGCCAGCTCGGCCCGGCCGGCGCGCAGCTCGGCAGGCGGGCGATTGATCGGATGCCAGGCGGCGCCGAACTGCGCGGTGCGACGAAGCGCCGCCCGGCTGTGGCCGCCGACCCAGATCGGCGGGTGCGGCTTCTGCACGGGCTTGGGCTCGAAGACGAGGCCGCCGAACTGCGTGTACGTGCCGGCGAACGACGGCTCGCGACTCGTCCACAGCTCCTGCATCGCCGCCAGGTACTCGTCCGTCATGGCGCCGCGCTCGGCAAAGGGCACCCCCAGCATCGCGCTCTCGGCGGCCACCCAGCCGGCGCCGATGCCGAACACCACCCGGCCGCCGCTCAGCGCGTCCAGCGACGAGATCATCTTGGCGGTGACGACCGCGTTGCGATACGGGACGATCAGCACCGTGGTGCCCAGCCGGACCCGGCTGGTCGCCCCCGCCAGCACGCCGAGCGTCACCAGCGGATCGAAGACGGTCTCGCCGAAGTTGACGACGTTGGCGTGCGGCACCACGACGTGGTCGCTGACCCAGACGGAGTCGTAGCCGAGCTGCTCGGCCCGGATGGCGGTGCCGCGGATGATCTCGGGGGTGGCCAGGTGCCGGCAGTTGGGAATCCACACGCCGAAGTTCAT
>JBGPZN010000627.1:0-2110 GCA_041493815.1 Methylomirabilia bacterium | reverse complement strand
GTCCGTCGTCCACGTCCGCCCTACGCCGCCCGCCGCAGTCCCGGCACCGCCTCCCGCGCCTGCGACAGCGCCTCCCGCGCCGCCACGTAGCCGGCGCGCTGCACTTCGGCGCGATGGCTGAAGTCGAACAGGCGCGCCCACGGACGCGGTATCGCGGTTTCGATTGCGATATCGACTCCGCCGACGCTCTCCGATGCGATGTGGTCGCGCATGATGTCCAGCGCCTGCGAGATCGTCTCCGGCAGCCACGGCAGGCGCTTCGTCCACCGCCGCACATTCCATCCCATGATGAGCCAGAGCAGGATCGGAACGAGGTAGAGGCTGGCGGCGGCAAGCCGGAGCGCGCTCATCCGAGCCTCCGGGGCCCGAGAGCGGCGGTGACGAGCGCACGGGTGAAGCCGAGCCGGCCGATGAGCGGGATGAGCGCGGGCGCGACGAGCACGCCGCCGAGGGTGGCCCCGTTGAACGCGATGCTCACGGCCAGACCCCGGCGCCGCTCCCACCAGGGCGCCAGGATGATATTGATCGCCGCACCGCTCATGGCGCCCCAGCCGATCGACATCACGAGGAAGACCGGATAGAGCTGCCAGGGCCAGGTGACGAGGCCGAGGGCGGCGACGCCGGCGGCCATCGCGACGCTGCCGCCGGCCACGACCGCGCGGGGGCCGAGACGCTCGTACACGCGGCCGATCACCGCCGTCAGCAGCGCGCCGGCCACGTAGTACACCGTGATCGGCGCCGACACCGCCGCGGCCGACCAGCCGTGCAGCCGCTGCAGCGTCGCCACGTAGACGGTGAGCCCGTAGAAGCCGAGGCCGAAGCTGAACAGCGCCATCGTGAAGGTGGCCGCGACGACGTACCAGCCGTAGAAAACCCGCGCACTCATCGTGCCCGTGACGCTAGCGGCTGCGTCGCTTCGCGTCTGGCCGTTTTCGGACGTCGTCGTCGGGCGAGGCGCGCCCCCGTGCTAGGCTCGCGCTACCGTGCGGGCTCCTCTCGCGCTCGACCGGAGCACCTGCGATCGGGCTCGGATCGCGCGAGACTCGCGCTTCGACGGCCGGTTCTACACCGGCGTGCTGACCACCCGGATCTACTGCCGGCCCACCTGCCCCGTGAAGCCGGCCCAGTCGCGCAACGTCGTCTTCTTCCCCACCGCCGCCGCGGCCGAGCGCGCGGGATTCCGCCCGTGCCTGCGCTGTCGACCGGAGAGTGCGCCGGGAACACCGGCGTGGCGTGGCGCGGCGGCGACGGTCTCGCGGGCGCTGCGCCTCATCGAGCGCGGCTTCCTCGACGAGGGCAAGACGGTCGCCGATCTGGCGGACGCGCTCGGCATGACGGAGCGGCACCTGCGCCGGTTGTTCGCGCGCCACGCGGGTGCCTCACCGACGGCGGTCGCCACGACGCGGCGGGTGCAGCGGGCCAAGGCGCTGGTCGACGAGACGACGCTGCCGATGTCCGCGATCGCCTTCACCGCGGGCTTCGCCAGCATCCGCCGCTTCAACGCCGCCTTCCGCGCGGTGTATCGCCGTCCGCCGACCGCCGTGCGCCGGGTGCGGCGCCGACGACGGTCGTCCTGAGATCCTGGGTCACCGGCTCAGTCTCGTCGCCACCTCGTGCCGGATGCGCTCCGGAGGCCAATCGGGATGTCGCGCGGCGAGGAAGGCCGTGAGCCGGTCACGGGTAAGCTCCCACGCCTCGTGCGCGAGCCGCAAGCGCTCCATCCCCGACTTGCCGCGGAGAACTCGGGCCACCTCGGGATCGAGACGCTCGATGCGGCTGGCGAGGACCGCACGGCGGTCCTCGCTCACGCGGATCCTCGCCGCGCGATCCCGGCGGCGATCTCGCGTGCCGAGGCGGCGCCCCGCTCGGCGAACTGGCGGCACAGGCCGGCGTAGCGGGCCGGGTCGAGCAGCGCATCGACCTGGGCGGGCGTGAGCCGGGCGCTCACGTGCGGGTCGGCGGCCAGCATCTCGCGGAACGGGCGCGATTCGGTGACCGAGCCCTGGGCGGCGTCGTACACCGCGTCGTGGGCCCGCTGCCGGCCGATCTGCTTGCCGAGCTCGAGCATGAGCGCCTCGGCCATGATCAGGCCGCCCGACAGGTCGAGGTT
>JBGPZN010000041.1:0-13446 GCA_041493815.1 Methylomirabilia bacterium | reverse complement strand
GCGCCATGGAGCGCCTCGCGCGCGAGGTGAAGTCGGCCGCCGCGTAGCGGGTGTCCGATCGGCTCAGCGCAGCCGGGCGAGCGGGGCGCGCAGCCGGTGGGGGCTCACGCGCCCCAGCGTGACCTGGTCGCCCCCGACGAAGATAGCAAGAGAACTCAGCGCACCCGCCACGCCGGCCAGCGCCTCGTCCTGGTCGAGCGCGGCCCCGCCTCGCGGCGGAGGCGCCGTCGCGGCGAACCATGGCTCGAAGTGCACGTGACGGACTTCCAGCCGCTGTTCTTCGCGGTGGGTCTTGGCGTCGACGCGGCCGATGAGATGTCCGTGATGGAGAATCGGCAGCGTGTAGTAGCCGTGCACCCGCTTGGCCCCGGGGGTGTAGACCTCGATGCGGTAGTCGAACCCGAACAGGCGGCTCACTCGACCTCGGAACCAAAGCAGCGAGTCGAAGGGTGAGAGGAACGTCGTTCCCTGCGACGGCGACGGCGCCCGCCCGGCGCGAGCGAGCGCGGGGAGATCACGCGTGAGCACCAGCCAGCGGTCCGGCGCGTCCTGCACCTCGACCTCGGCGACCTCGCCGCGCTCCAGCATCCCGCGCAGCGCGGCCCGGCGGGCGCCCGGCGCGAAGCGCGGAAACGTGAGATAGCCGGCGAGGTCCCGCTCGGTGGCCGCGCCCATGGCGTGCAACGAGCGCTCGACGTGCCAGCGGGCGAACTCCTCCGCCGACACCGCCTGGCAGTCGAGCACGGCGGGAATCGCGCGCTCCAGCAGGTCGTAGCGCTTGTGGAAGTGCTGGCGCGAGTGGATCGTGAGCGCGCCCGTCATCCACAGATAGTGCAATCCGTGCTGCACGGGCCTCCAGCTCCACCACCCGCCCCGCCCGCTCGGCCGGCGCCCTTCGAAGTCGGCGCCGGCCATCGGCCCGTTGGCCGAGATCGCGGCCGTCACCAGGGCCAGCGTCCTGGGATTTCGCCGCAGCCAGTCGGACCAGCCGGTGTGGCGCACGCGGTAGTCGAGCATGGCGCGCCGCCACCACGGCAGCATCGCGGTGGGCACCAGGCAGGCGGCGTGGGCCCAGTACTCGAACAGCAGCCGCCGGCGGTAGACGAGCCGGTCCAGCCGCGCGCGCGGGTACGGGCCGAAGCGGCTCCAGAGCGTCAGGTAGTGGGCCCGATCGAGCACGTTGATCGAGTCCATCTGCACGCCGCCTACGTCCTGCACGAAGCGACCCAGGCGAGCCGCGGTCAGGCTCGCCGAGCGCGGCCGGGCGAGGTGCTGGCGCTGCAGGAAAAGCGTGCGAACCGCGCGCAGCGGAACGGGGCGGCGTGGCATTCCTCCGGAGACTACCACCGCGGTACGATACGGCCATGGCCAGCCGTCAGTACCATTCGTTCGGCGACTTCTATCCGTTCTACCTGACCGAGCACAGCCGCAGCGGCACGCGTCGGCTGCACTTCGCGGGCGCGCTGCTCGTGCTGCTCACGCTCGCGTATTCGCTCGCGACCCGACGGTGGGGTCTCCTGGCGCTGCTCCGCGTCTACAGCCTGGCCGGCGACTCTCGCATGTTCGCTGACATGGCGCGGGGCCGGGTCCCGTTTTGACCAGGGTCGTCGTGCTGGCA
This sequence comes from Methylomirabilia bacterium, assembly GCA_041493815.1. GTDB lineage: Bacteria > Methylomirabilota > Methylomirabilia > Rokubacteriales > CSP1-6 > AR5. The sequence continues at coordinate 11,828 of JBGPZN010000041.1, read as the reverse complement.
TTTCCGTTGCATCGCTCTGCGTCATGCAAAACATTCGGCTTGCCCTCACGCTTCCGCTCCTGCTCGTGGCGCTCGTGGTGCCGGCCTTCGCCGGCGTGCCGACCGATCAACTGAAGCAGGGCGTGGACGAAGTCGTCCGCGTGCTGGACGACCCGAATATCAAAGGCCAACCGGGGCAGCGCCGGGCCGCGGTGCGCAAGATCTCCGCGGAGATCTTCGACTACCAGCACACCGCCAGGCGGACGCTGGGCCAGCACTGGACCGCCCGTACGCCCGAGGAGCAGCGCGAGTTCGTGCAGCTCTTTGCCGCTCTTCTCGACCGCGCATATTTTTCCAGGATCGACCACTACCAGGGGGAGAAGGTGCGGTACGGCGCCGAAACGATCAATGGCAACGAGGCGATCGTGAAAACCACGATCGTCACGCGCGCCGGCTCCGAGGTGCCGGTCGACTACCGCATGCACCTGGCCGATGGACGCTGGCTCGTGTACGACGTGAGCATCGAGGGTGTCAGCCTGGTGTCGAACTACCGGACACAATTCAACAAGATCGTACAGACCGAATCCTACCAGACGCTGATCCAGAAGCTTCGGGCCAAGGACGCCGAGCCCGCCGCCAGCAACCGCTAGACCCCCGCCCGCCGTCACCGCCCTGCCCGGCCGCTTGACAACGGCCGGAGAGCGTTCTACAAACCGTTCAAATTTGAACGATGCCCACGCGCTATCCGGGCACCCCCGTGGAGACGGCAGCCCTCGACGCCTACATCAAGCTCATGCGGGCCGCCGAGGCGGTGACCACGCGGGTGGGGGGCGTGATGGCGGCGGCCGGGCTCACCATCGGACAGTTCGGCGTGCTGGAGGCGCTGCTGCATCACGGGCCGCTGTGCCAGCGCGATCTCGGTGAGAAGCTGCTGCGCAGCGACGGCAACACCGCCGTCGTGGTCGCCAACCTCGTCCGGCGCGGCCTGGTCGCGCAGGAGCGCCGTCGTGACGATCGCCGGTTCGTCATGGTGACGCTGACCGAGCGGGGACGCCGGCTGATCGCGGAGATCTTTCCCCGCCACGTGGCGGGGCTCGTGCGCGAGATGGGCCGGCTCGCCCGGACCGAGCTGGAGGAGCTGGGCCGCTTCTGCCGGCGGCTCGGCCTCGGCGGCGACGATTCGATCGAGCGGAAAGGAGACGACAGATGGCGCATCAACACACCACCCGATTCGGGTCGCTCGGGCACTACGAGAAGGGCGGCGTCGAGGTCATCAACGACGACGCACGCAACTACGTCTTCTCGAACGTCTTCGAGGTCGCCAAGAAGTCCAGGCCATACGAGAAGGTCGCCGTCGGCAAGAACATCGAGTACGTGATCGAGGCCATCCGCGTGGAGGGCACCTCCGGCTGGCGCACGCCGGGCCAGGACGAGTTCGCGCTCGTCATGGACGGCGAGGTCGAGATCCGCTTGCTCAAGCTCGACAACCCCGGCGTGGTGGCGGCCGGCACCAAGGGCTCCATCGCGCTGGCCGGCACGCCAGCCGGGCGGAAGATGGGCGTCGTGCGCGCCCGGCGCGGCCACATGACGCTCCTGCCGGTGGGCGCCGCCTACCAGTTCCACGCCGCCCAGCCTGGCGTGCTCCTGCTCCAGACCCTGGCCGGCGCCGACACGATCGAGCGGTGGGCCGAGATCTGCCAGACCACCCCGCAGCCGAAGAACTGAACGAGGAGGCCACGACGCCATGAGCCAGAGCACCGACACCCTCCCCGAGATCGGGTCGATCGAGCCCAACCGCCACGGCTACCGCACCTTCACGCTCGGCAGCTTCACGTTCACGCGCGACGAGTACTTCGTCGACGTGGCGTGGCCGAAGGGCCATCACATGCTGCCGGTCGACGCCTTCCTGCGCGCTCTGCAGCGCGACATCGCCTGGGGCTTCTTCTACGGCACCGTGAACTTCGACGCCGTCGTCGGCACCGTGAACCACTACGGCTCCGTCGACCTCTTCGCGGGCCGGTTCAACGCGCACTTCCGCAAGGCCGGCCTCGACCACAGCGAGCGGTTCACGACGCCGCTCATCCAGCGCGTGTTCGAGGCCATGCTGGACGACTGGACGAACGCCGGCTTCGATCCGTTCGCGAGCCCGCAGGAGACGGGCAGCGCGTTCGGCCCCAAGAACGGCAGCAACAAGGAGGCGATCACCCGGCACCGGGTGACGGCCAAGCGGATGATCAGCGCGCCCGGCGACGAGCCCGTGCGCTCCGACGAGAGCGGCTTCCCGGTGAACCGCCACTTCCGCGACGTGCCGCAGGACAAGCCCGAGATCCGCGCCGAGCCCGGCTTCGAGGACCAGGTGGTCTCCTTCAACCTCTTCGCCTACCTGTCCCGCTCCGACGTGACCTGGAACCCGTCGATCGTCTCCGTCTGCAAGGCGAGCCTCTACTGCCCGACGACGGAGGAGTACATCCTGCCGGTGATCCACGGCAACGATCGCGTGGAGTGGTTCGTGCAGCTCAGCGACGAGATCCAGTGGGAGGTCGAGGATCGCGAGACCGGCGCCGTGCGCGCGCGCGTCACCATGAAGGCCGGCGACGTCGCCGCCATGCCGGCCGACATCCGGCACCGCGGATTCTCGCCGAAGCGCTCGATGCTGCTCGTGTGGGAGAACGCCTCGCCCGAGCTGCCGCAGCTCTACGCCAGCGGCAAGATGCCGCCCACCCCGGTTCAGTTCTAGAGCGAACAGGAGGATCCCATGGCCGAGGACACCGTGGTCACTCGCCGGCACTTCATGCGCGGAGTCTCGGCCGGGGCCGCCGCCGTCGCGCTGCTGCCCGTCCCCGCGCGCGGGCAGGCGCGACGGGCCATCAAGATCGGCTACGTGAGTCCACAAACCGGGCCGCTGGCCGGCTTCGGCGAGGCGGACAGCTTCGTGATCGGCGGCGTGCGCAAGGCGCTCGGCAAGGGCCTGTCGATCCACGGCGGCGCGCACCCCGTCGAGATCCTCGTGCGCGACAGCCAGTCGGATCCCAACCGCGCCGCCGAGGTCGCCTCGCGGCTGATCCTGACCGACAAGATCGATCTCATGCTCGTGGCCAGCACGCCGGAGACGACGAACCCCGTCTCCGATCAGTGCGAGGTGAACGGCACGCCGTCGATCTCCTCGGTGTGTCCGTGGCAGCCGTGGTTCTTCGCGCGCGGCGGCAAGCCGGAGGTCGGCTTCAAGTCGACCTATCACTTCTTCTGGGGGCTGGAGGACATCATCGGCGTCTTCATCGACATGTGGAACTCGGTGGAGACCAACAAGGTCGTCGGCGCGCTGTGGCCCAACGACGGCGACGGCAACGCGTGGGGCGACAAGGAGCGCGGTTTCCCGCCCGCGCTGGCCAAGGCCGGCTACACGGTGATCGACCCCGGCCGCTATCCGAATCTCTCCGACGACTTCTCGGCGCAGATCGCGACCTTCAAGAAGGAGAAGGTCGAGATCGTCACCGGGGTGCCGATCCCGCCCGACTGGACCACGTTCTGGAAGCAGGCCGCCCAGCAGGGCTTTCGCCCCAAGGTGGCCAGCGTCGGCAAGGCGCTGCTCTTTCCCCGCTCGGTGGAGGCGCTCGGCGCGCTCGGCGACGGGATGTCGACCGAGGTGTGGTGGACGCCGCAGCACCCGTTCAAGTCGTCGCTGACCGGCGCCACCGCCGCCGCCTTCGCCGCCGAGTACACGCGCGAGACGAAGAAGCAGTGGACGCAGCCGCTCGGCTTCATCCACGCGCTGTTCGAGGTCGGCCTCGACGCGCTCAAGCGGTCGTCGAGCCTCGACGACAAGAGCGCCATCGTCGCCGCCATCAAGGCCACGAACCTCAACACGATCGTGGGGCCGATCAGCTGGGCCAAGGGGCCGGTGCCCAACGTCACCAAGACGCCGCTGGTCGGTGGCCAGTGGGGGCTGCTCAAGACCAAGGAGCCCCGCTTCGACATCACGATCGTCAGTAACCGGAGCGCGCCGAACATCCCGGCCGCCGGCAAGCTGCGGGCGCTCCGGCAGGCGTAGGCCGACGGCCCTCCTCGCGCTGCACGAGGTCTCGCGGGCCTTCGGCCGCCTGCAGGTGCTCGACCGCCTCTCGCTCGCCGTGGACGAGCGGGAGGCGGTCGGCGTCATCGGGCCCAACGGCGCCGGCAAGACGACGGCGCTCAACGTGATGGCCGGCCGCCTGCGTCCCGATCGCGGCACCGTCGTCTTCGACGGCCGCGACGTCACCGCGATGCCGGCCCACGCCCGCTGCCGGGCCGGCATCGCGCTCACCCACCAGATCCCCCACCCCTTCGAGGCCATGACGGTCTTCGAGAACGTCCTCGTCGGCGCCACCCACGGCGGCGGCCGGACCGAGCGCGACGCCTACGCCGGCTGCCTGGCGGCGCTGGAGCAGAGCGGGCTGGCCGCCCGGGCCAACACCCGCGCGGGGACGCTGACGCTGCTCGAGCGCAAGCGCCTGGAGCTGGCGCGCGCGCTCGCCACCCGGCCCCGCGTGCTCCTGCTCGACGAGATCGCCGGCGGCCTCACCGAGCCCGAGGTGCTGGCCCTCGTCGCTGTGATCCGCGACGTGCGCGCCCAGGGCGTGGCCATCGTGTGGATCGAGCACATCGTCCACGCGCTCCGCTCGGCGGTGGATCGGCTGGTCGCCATCGACTTCGGCCGCAGCTTGATGGACGGTCCGCCGGACGCCGTCATGGCCAGCCCCGAGGTGCAGCGCGTCTACCTCGGGATCGAGCCATGACGCTGCTGCGGGTGCGCGAGCTGTCGGCGTTCTACGGCGATTTCCAGGCGCTGTTCGGCATCTCGCTCGACGTGGCCGAGGGCGAGACCGTCGCGGTGATCGGCGCCAACGGCGCCGGCAAGACGACCTTCCTGCGCGCGCTGGCGGGCGCGCTGCCGGTGCCCGAGAGCGCCGTGGCGTTCGACGGCCGGCCGGTTGGCGGCCGGCCCTCGCCCGCGCTCGTCGACCTCGGCCTGGTGCTGGTGCCGGAGGGGCGCAAGATCTTCCCGAGCCTGTCCGTGCGCGAAAACCTTCAGGTGGGCGCCTATCGAGGGCGCCCGGGGCCGTGGACGCTCGAGCGCGTGTACCGGCTGTTTCCGATCCTCGGCGAGCGGCGCGAGCAGCCGGGCACCAACCTCTCGGGCGGCGAGCAGCAGATGCTCGCCATCGGCCGCGGGCTCATGGCCAATCCGCGGCTGCTGCTCGTGGACGAGATCTCGCTGGGGCTGGCGCCGCTCGTCGTCAAGAACCTCTACCGCGCGCTGGAGGTCGTGAAGGCCGAGGGCACGACGCTGCTGGTGGTCGAGCAGGACGTGAGCCAGGTGCTGGCGGTCGCCCAGCGCGTGTACTGCTTGCGCAAGGGCGCGGTCGCGCTCGAGGGCGCGCCGGCCCGGCTCACCCGCGAGCGGATCTCGGCCGCCTACTTCGGGACCTGAGTCGTGGCCTGGCTCGACACGATCGTGCAGGGCATCCTGCTGGGCGGCCTCTACGCGCTGTTCGCCACCGGGCTGTCGCTGACCTTCGGCGTCATGCGCCTGGTGAACCTCGCCCACGGCGACTTCAGCATCCTGGCGGCGTTCATCGCCGTCGTCGCGGTGCAGGCGCTCGGGCTCAATCCCCTGCTCGCGCTGGTGCTGGTGGTGCCGGTGATGGCCGCGGTCGGCTACGGCCTGCAGCGGCTCGTGCTCAACCGGCTGCTGGGGCGCGGCATCCTGCCCGCCGTGCTCGTGACGTTCGGCCTGTCCATCGTGATCCAGAACGGCTTGCTCGAAGCGTTCTCGGCGGACTCGCGACGACTGAACCCGGGCGGCATCGAGACCGCGAGCCTGCACCTGGGCGGCGGCCTCGCCGTCGGCTGGTTCCCGTTGCTCACGTTCGCCGTGGCCGTTCTGCTGCTCGTCGGCCTGCAGATCCTCATCGGGCGCTCGGCCGTCGGGCGCGCCTTCCGGGCGGCCTCCGATGATGGAGGCACGGCGGCGCTGATGGGCATCGACAACGACCGGCTGTACGCGCTGGCCATGGCGCTGTCGCTGGCCGTCGTGGCGATCGCCGGCATCTTCCTCGGCATCCGCACGACGTTCACGTTCAGCAGCGGCCCCGACCGGCTGCTCTTCGCCTTCGAGGCCGTGATCATCGGCGGCCTCGGCTCGCTGTGGGGCACGCTGGTCGGCGGCGTCATCCTGGGCGTGGCGCAGACGACCGGCGCGCGCGTGTCGCCGGGCTGGGGCGTGCTGACCGGACACCTGGTGTTCCTGGCCGTGCTGCTGCTGCGCCCGTCGGGACTCTTTGCGAAGTCACGGCGGGTCGATTGACGCTCGCGGTCGAACGCACGACCCGGGCCAGCCGATTCGGCGCCGGCGCTGCGGTCCTGCTCGTCGCCGGTCTCGTCGCGCTGCCGTGGACGGGCGACGCCGGGCTCATGCGCGTCGTGATCGAGTTCATCGCGCTGCTCGTCCTCGCCCAGATGTGGAACCTGCTGGCCGGCTACGCCGGCCTCGTGTCGATCGGCCAGCAGGCCTACCTGGGCCTGGGCGGCTACGCCCTGATCGTGCTGGCCGACGATCTCGGCGTGAACCCGTTCCTGGCGGTGCCGCTGGCCGGCCTGGTGGCGGCGGGCCTCGCGCTGCCGACGGCGGCGCTGGTCTTCCGATTCCGCGACGCGTACTTCGCGGTGGGCACGTGGGCCGTCGCCGAGGTCTACCGCCTGCTGATCGCCAACACCGGCGCGCTCGGCCGCGGCACCGGGCGCACGCTCAAGGCCGTGTTCCCGCTGGCCCGCGAGACGCGCGAGCAGGTGACGTACGCGATCGCCGTCGTGGTCGGCGTGGCCGCGATCGTCGCGGTCTACCTCTACCTGCGCTCCCGCCTGGGGCTGGGGCTCATGGCCGTGCGCGACAGCGAGTCGGCGTCGGTGAGCCTCGGCGTCGACGTGTTCCGCACCAAGCTCGCCGTGTACCTGCTCGCCGCGTTCGGCACCGGGACGACTGGCGCGCTCATCTATCTCAACCTGCTCCGCATCTCGCCCGACGCCGCCTTCTCCATCAACTGGACGGCGTACACGATCTTCATCGTCGTGATCGGCGGCATCGGCACGCTGGAAGGGCCGATCGTGGGCACCGTCGTGTTCTTCCTGCTGCGCGAGCTGCTCGCCGACCACGGAAGCTGGTACATGATCCTGCTCGGCACGCTGGCGGTGCTGGCGATGATGCGCTACCCGCAGGGCCTGTGGGGACTCGTCGCCGAGCGGTGGGATCTGCGATTCTTCCCCGTGCAGCGCCGGGTCCGACTCGACGAGCCGCCGCCGGCCTGAGGCTGTGTATCGGCGCGCGGACGTTGACGCTCACCGTGGTCCCCCGGTACCGTGGCGTCATGGCCTCGGCACTTGAACGGGAAGCGACGACCCGACGCTGGCGACGAGTCGAGTACGAACGCCTCGTCGATCTCGGCGTCTTCGTGGGGGAGCGCCTGGAGCTGCTCGACGGCGTGCTCGTCGTGCGGGAGCCTCAGAGCAGCCCCCACGCCGCCGTCGTGATGCGAATCGGGCAGGTCCTGGCCGCGGCGTTCGGCGAGGGCTGGCACCCGCGTCTGCAGGCGCCACTGGCGCTCGGTGAGCACTCGGAACCCGAGCCCGACATCGCGGTTGTCGCAGGCGCGGCGCTCGACTACGTCGCCGCCCATCCCTCGACGGCCGCGCTCGTGGTCGAGGTGGCCGACTCGAGCCTGCGGCTGGACCGCCGCTTCAAGGCCGCGGTCTACGCGCGGGCCGGCCTGCACGAGTACTGGATCGTGAACCTCGTCGATCGCGCGCTCGAGGTGCATCGCGAGCCGCAGCCGGCCGCGGACGCTGCCGATGACTGGACCTACCGCTCGGTCGACGTCCTGCGCCCGCCCGCAACCGTGACGCCACGGGCCGCGCCCGGCGTGCGCATTCCGGTCGCCGACCTTCTCCCCTGAGACCGCCTACCGACATCGGCCGATCAGCACTTCGATAGTGCGGTCCCCCGCCAGCTCGGGCTTGTGCTCCCAGGCGGCCGGAACACCGACGCGGCGCAGCGTGTTCATCAGCCTGATCGCCTCCCCGGGTGGGGTGACGACATTGCGCACGGCCAGCGTCACGCCAGTCCCGTTCCCACCGTACTGAGACTTGAACACGCCCCTGACCGGCCAGTGCGCCTCCGTCATCACGTTCCGCAGCGCGCGTGCGTAGCGGATCGCCTCCTGCTCGTCGACGGCCGACACCCTGACCTCGAGGGGCGTCAATCGGCCGAGCGTCTGGAGCAGTGTCCGGCGTTGCCCGGCGGCCAGCCCGCGTGGCTTCGAGATCCGCAATCCGAGGACGCTCAGCGCGGCGCCAATCAGCGCGAGCCGTGGGTGCTGCAGGAGCGTGCGGAGAAGCCTGCTCAACCTCGACCGTTGACGGGCAGGATGATCGTCGGATCCTCTGTTCGCCGCCGGTAGAGCAGCGCGGTGCGGCCGATCACCTGGGCCAGGTGCGCGCCCGTGCGCTGGGCCAGCGCCTCCGCCGTCGCGTGACGGTCCTCGGGCGCGTTGTCACCGACGCGCACCTTGACGAGCTCGTGCGCCTCGAGCTGGGCGTCGGCCTGCTGCACCACCGCCTCGCTGACGCCGTCGTGGCCCACGTGCAGCGTCGCGCTGAGCCGCTGGCCGAGCGCGCGCAGGTGGCGCCGCTGCTTGCCGGTGAGCTCCGCCATCAGCGCTTGGCCTGGACGATGACGCCGGCGGCGAGCAGGCGCGCGATCTCCGCCTCGTCGACGCCGGCCTCGCGCAGCACCTCCACCGTGTGCTCGCCGATCTCCGGCGCCATCGTCGCCGGCATCTTCTCCTGGCCCTCGATCCACAGCGGGCTGCTGACCGTGAGCGCCGCGCCGGCGCGCGGGTCGTCGAGCGGCACGAGCGCGCCGCTGGCCTGCATCTGGGCGTCGTGCGGGATGTCGTCGACGGTGCCGACGACGCCGAAGGCGATGCCGCTGGCCTCCAGCACGCGCCGCCACTCCGCCCAGTCGCGCTCGACGAAGACGGCGTCGAGGATGGCGATGAGCGCGCGGACGTTGGCGCGGCGGGCCGGCGGCGTGGCGAACCGCGGGTCGGCGAAGAGGTCGGCGCGGCCGATGGCCGTGGTGAAGTCCTGCCAGCGCCGCCCGTCGGGCGTGAGCGCGATGAGGAACCAGCGGCCGTCGCGACACCGGTAGAGGTTGCCCAGCGCGTCCACCGCCTCCTCGCGCGGCGGCCGCACCACGGTGCGGGCGCCGCAGAGGATGCCCTGCACCGCGATCGCGTTCAGCCAGAGCCCGTTGGCCAGCAGCGACGTCGAGACCATCGTCCCGCGGCCAGTGCGCTCCCGCTGGTAGAGCGCCGCCATGATCGCGCCGAAGAGCGCCGTCCCGGTCGGATGATCGCCCATGCCGGGCAGCGAGCGCGCCGGCGGCGCGTCCGGCGACGGCCGCACCAGATCCATCAGCCCCGTCCGCGCCCACAGCGCCGTGCTGTCGAAGCCGGGGCGGCTCGCCTCCTCGCCCGTCTCGCCGTAGGCGGTGATCGAGCCGTAGACCAGCCGCGGGTTGAGCGGCGAGAGATCCTCCCAGCGCACGCCCAGCCGACCGCGCCCGTCGAGCGGCACGTTGGTGACGAACACGTCGGCCCGCTTCACCAGCCGGTGCAGCAGGCGCCGGCCGTCCTCAGTCCGCAGATCGATCGCCACGCCGCGCTTGTTCCGGTTGTCGACGATCCAGGGGAAGTTGTAGGGGCTCGGCGGATAGCCGGCGTTGCGCACGCGGTAAGTGTCGCCGCCTGGCGGCTCGACCTTGATGACGTCGGCGCCGAAGTCGGCCATGGCGGTCGTGGCCACCGGCCCCGCGATGAAGCTGGCGGCGTCGAGCACGCGGATGCCGGCGAGGAGTCGGGGCTCCGGGCTCACTGAGCGGGAACGGTCGCCAGGAGCGCGTTCACCTTCTGGAGCGCCTCCTTGGTCTGAGGCCCGGGGTTCCTGTCGTTGATGCGCGCAAGAACCTGGCGAGCGGTCCGGACCAGGGTCGGCGTCCACTCCCGTGCATCGGTATTGCCCAGAAAGTACAGACCGTTGATCAGGCCGCTCGGCGAGAGGTTGGCGATCCTCGGCTCCGAGTACAGGTCCAGGACCTGGGCGATCGCCGTCGACGAAGCCTTGTACTTCCCCTCGAGTTCGGCGACGGCGCGCTTGCGATCGTCGGCGGCGGCCGCGTTGATCTGCTGCACAAGCCGGCTCACGGCCTGGTTCTCGATCGCGTCGATGCCCTGCTGCGCCACCTGCTTCAGCTCCTGGTTCGGCGACTGCTGCAGTCCGGCGAAGAGCTGCTCGGCCTCGTCCTTGGTGAGCGCCATCCGCACGAGCGACAGGGTGAAATTGCGCTTGGTCTCGTCCTTCTCGGTGAGCGACGGGAGCAGGCTCAGGACCCACTTGTACCGCTCGACCCTCTCCTTCGACTCCTCGATCCCTGTGCTCCGCTCCTTGAGCTTGACCTCGAGGGCCTTGAGCGCCTCTCCTCGCTTGTCGATCTCGTTCTTGGTCTGCGTGTTCCACGCGGTCAAGAGGATCGTGATGACCGAGGCCAGGACGCCGATCCAGAGGCTGAGGCGCTCGACGATCGGCTTGCCCGGGCTTCGGCGTGCCTCGGTGTCCGGTACCATCCGCAGACGGTGATACCCCGAAGCGGTAAGCTCGCGCAACCACGGAATCTCGGCCCCACGGGGCAGCCCACGCCCGCGTCAGGCCACACCGAAGTTGAACACGCCGAAGATCATCTCGGGACGCCACCGCGGCGGGGCGCCGAGCCACATCCGCGTCACGTAGCGCTCGGCGGTGATCCCGAGGCCCGCGAGGTACTGGACGGCCGCGGTATTCCCCTCGGGAAGACCCACGGTACGCGACGGTCGCCGCCGGACGAGCGACGAGTGCCGCAGCAGCGCGAGGCCGCTCGCGGCGTCGCGCGCGATCGTCGGGCCGCCGCCCCACGGGCACGCGAGGTGGAATCCGACGACCTCGGCGCCACGTGTGAATACCCAGCCCGACGACGCGAATGACTCGATGAAGCCGCCTCGATCCTCGCCGGTCGCCTCGCGGTCCAGCTCGCAGACGATCGGAAGGTGGCGGGCCTCCATCGGCTGGACCATCCCGTCCGGGTCTTGGTCGGCCGCGGGCCACGCGAACGAGCCGTAGCGCTCGCCGGCGGCGAAGCCGAGGCGCTCGTACACCGGCCGCCCCGCATCGGTCGCGAGCAGGAGCACCGTGGCCGCCGAGCGCGCGCGGAGCCACTCGATCGCCGTCTCGGTGAGGCGCGCGCCGAGGCCCGTGCGCTGGTGCTCCGGCCGCACGACGATGCCGTGCACCCACCCCGTCGCCGGCGCGCCCGGAAAGACGGTGGCACCGCCGGTGCCAGCGATCTCGCCACCCACCTCCGCGACGAAGAGGGCCGTGTCGTCATGCGCGCCATAAAACTCGAAGAGGACGCGGCGCCCGGGCCAGCCCACGGCGTCGTTCGCGGCCAGGGCGCCGTCGAGATCCGCGGCGCGGAGCGCGCGGATGGTCGCAGGGCGCACGGGCGGCCGGCCGGTCGTCACCGGTGGTCCGATCTGCTGAGGGCGAATCGCGCGGCGCGGGGCTCGGATTCGATCACTCGGAGCCGAGTATAATCGCCCGCGCGAAGGGAGACGAGGCCATGAGGACGCACATCGAGGGCGGCTGGGTCGTCGCGTTCAACGGCAAGACGCACGAGGTCTACGAGGCGGGCAGCGTCGTGTTCGAGGACGACCGCGTCGTGCACG
>JBGPZN010000258.1:0-5309 GCA_041493815.1 Methylomirabilia bacterium | reverse complement strand
CTCGTCGCCACCGCCGGCTTCAAGAAGGACAACGTGCTGCTGCTGACCGACCGCACCGACCGCAAGCCGACGCTGCGCAACATCAAGTACGCGCTGGGGACGTTCCTGGCTCGCGCGGCCCAGAAGGACGACACCGTCATCGTGTACTTCGCCGGCCACGGGGCGCCCGAGATCGATCAGCGCGGCCTCGAGCGCGACGGGCTCGCCAAGTACCTGATCCCGAGCGACGCCGACCCCGACGATCTGTTCTCCACGGCGCTGCCGATGGACGATCTGCAGGCGATCTTCGGCCGCATCGAGGCCGAGCGCGTGGTGATGTTCCTCGACGCCTGCTACAGCGGCGCGGCCGGCCTCGGCGGGCGAACGTTCGCGGCCAAGCGGACGCGGGCGGGGGCCGTCGACGACCTGTTCCTCGAGCGACTGACGCGCTCCAAGGGTCGGGCGATCATCACGGCCTCGAAACCGAACGAGGTCTCGATCGAGCTGCCCGAGCTGGGCCACGGGATCTTCACCTACTACCTCGCCGAGGGCCTGCGCGGCGCCGGCGACCTCAACGGCGACGGCATCGTGAGCCTGCAAGAGCTGTACGAGTACGTCGAGCAGCAGGTGGTGCGGAAGGCGCGCTCGGTCGGCGGCAACCAGCACCCGATCATGAAGGGCGAGCTGGAGGGTGTGCTGCCGCTCACCAAGGTCCGGAGCAAGTAGGATCAGCGCCCGGTTGCGCGCGTGGTGGAGGCTGCGGCGCGGACGCCTCCTGCAGATGTGGGCGGTGGGTCTGGCCGCCGCCGTCGTCGTGTCGAGCGCGTCCGCGCTCGGTTACCTGGAGGGCTGGCAGGTGCGCGCCCTCGACCTCCTGCAACGCCTGCAGGGCCGCCAGATGCCGCACGACGTCGTGCTCGTGGTCCTCGACGATGCAGCCTTCGAGGGACTGGGCCGGCGCCAGCCGATTCCCCGCCAGTATCTCGCGCGCGTCGTGCGGGGCCTCGCCAAGAGTGGCGCCGCGGTCGTCGGCATCGACATCACGTTCACGACGCCGACGACGGCGGCCGACGACGCTGAGCTGGCGAAGGCGATCGTCGATTTTTCGGAGAACGGCCTGAGTCGTGTCGTGCTCCTGGGGCCGCTGAGCGACGGAGCGGGGCCCCTCGGCGCGGCGGCGCTCGGGAGGTCCGTGGTGGTCGCGTCTCCCGCCGTGCCCTCCGACGACGACGGGTTCATTCGGCGGATCGATCCGGTGGTAACCGGCGCCGGCGGCCGCCCCGCGGCGACACTGGCGCTCGCGGTCGCCGCCCGGATGGCCGGGCTCGACGCGGTGGCGCTGGAGGAGGCGCTCGGATCGGGACGGCCGCTGCCGCTGCCGCGCCTGCACGGGGGCGCCGGGCTGGTGCCGGCCGGCACCCCGCCCGTCGTCGCGCGCGCGGGTCTCGAGTGGCCAATCAACTACGTCGGTCCGGGCGGCAGCTTCCTCGCGATCCCGAGCGACGTGGTGGCGGCGATCGGCGACGGCGAGGGCGAGCCAGCCGCCGACAACCCGCTGCGCGGGCGCATCGCGCTCGTCGGGGGCACGTTTGCCGACAGCCGCGACTTCTACCCGACGCCGCACGGCCTCATGGCCGGCGTGGAGATCCACGCCAACGTCGTCCACATGCTGACCACGCGGCGGTTCATCCAGGGGTCGAACTGGGGCGTGGGCCTGGCCATCAACGCCGCGGTCGTGCTGGTGGCGGGCGTGATTCTGATCACGCTGCGCCCCCTGACGGGGACGCTGGTGTGCGTGCTCGGCGCCCTCGTGCTCGGGGTGCCGGCGGCGCTGGTGGCCTTCGACCGCGGCGGCTACTGGATCGACTTCGTGCTTCCGGTGCTCGCCACCTCGCTCATGGGCCTCGGCAGCGACGCGCTCGGCCGGCGGCGCTTCCGCGACTCGTTTGCGCGCTATCTCTCGCGCGACGTCATGGCCAAGGTGCTGGCCGACGCGCCCAGCCTGCGGGGCGAGCACCGCAGCGTGTCGATCCTGTTCTCCGACCTGCGCGGCTTCACCACGCTGTCCGAGCAGATGGCGCCCGAGCGCATCGCCGCCCACCTGAGCGAATACTTCGACGCGATGACGGCGGCGATCTTCGCCCATCGCGGTATGATCAATGACTTCGTGGGGGACGCCGTGATGGCGGTGTTCGGCGCGCCGGTGGACGATCCCGACCACGCCTGGAACGCCGTGCAGAGCGCGCTGGCCATGGACCGGGCGCTGGAGGCGTTGAACCGGCGGTGGGCAGCGGCCGGGCTGCCGCGCCTGCGCATGGGTATCGGCATCCACACCGGTGCCGTCTTCGCCGGCAACGTCGGCGGCCGTGACCGGATCAAGTACACGGTGATCGGCGATCCGGTCAACGTGGCGTCCCGGGTGGAGGGGCTGAACAAGGAGCTGGGCACGACCCTGCTGATCACCGAGGAGACGCTGGCCGCGGTCGCCGATCGCGTCCAGGTGCGCGACTGTGGCCCGATCGCCGTCAAGGGGCGGGTCGAGAAGGTCCGGGTCTACGAGGTGTTGACCGACGGGAGGACAGAGTCATGAAGGCAGTGCGTGGGGTGATCGTCGTGGGCCTGGTGGCGCTCGGCGCGGTCGTCGCGTGGGCGCAGGAGCCGCTGGCGGTGCTGACCGAGATCCAGGTCAAGCGCGGCAAGGTCGAGGTCAGGCCGGTCGGCCAGCCGGACTGGCAGACGCCCAAGCCCTTGCTGTCGCTGCGGGCCGGCGACGAGGTGCGCGTGGTCGGCGAGGGGCGGGCGGTGCTGGTGTTCACCGGCGGGCGCGGCACCCAGCTCGTGACCCAGTCCAACTCGCCGTTCACGGTTCAGGCCGGGGCGACCCAGGGCACCTCCGACCGTGCGAAGGCCGTGCTCGGCAACGTCACGAACTTCCTGCTCGGCCAGCAGCGCGAGCGGACGTACCAGTCACTGTCCGTGCGCAGCGTCCGGGCCCAGCCGCCGCTCATCCTGGCGCCGCGCGAGACGCGCGTGCTGCCGGGCGCGGTGGCGTTCGAGTGGGCCGGCTCCGATCGGCTGAAGTATCAGGTCCGGCTGCTGGGACCGCAGGGCGTCGTGGTGTGGGAGCAGGCCGACGTGGAGCGTCGATCGATCGCCTATCCGACGAGCGCGCCGAAGCTGACGCCCGGCACCCGCTACACCTGGGAGCTCTCCACGCGCGAGCACGGCGTGCAGAAGGCCGCGTTCGAGGTGGCCCCCGCCGGCGACATCACGCGGGTCACCGAGGCGCTCGGCGTCCTCACGCCGGCCGGCGCGGGCGGCTACCCGCCGGCCACGCTGGCCCTCATGCGTGCGGGCCTGCTGTTCCAGGAGACGTTCTACGCCGACGCGCGGCACGAGCTGGTGCGGGCGATCGCCGCCTCCCCGGAGGAGGCGACGCTGCACCTGCTCCTCGGCCACGTCTACGATCGCACCGGGCTCAAGCAGCTCGCGGCGAACGAGTTCGACGAGGCGGAGGCGTTGGCAGCGCCGCGGCCCTAGACGGCCGGCTCCGGCAATGCCGCTCGAGATCATCGAGGCCACGTCGCCGCACCACAACGCCCGTCCCGACCCGAGGATCGACTGCATCGTGGTCCACGACACCGAGAGCGCGACCGCCCGGGAGGCGGTGTCGTGGTTCGAGTCACCCGAGTCCAAGGTGTCGGCCCACTACGTGCTCGACCGGGACGGCACGATCTATCGGTGCGTGGCGGACGGCCGCCGGGCCTGGCACGCCGGCGAGTCGCTGCTGGCCGAGCGGAGGAACGTGAACGACTTCTCGATCGGGATCGAGCTCGCCGGATTCGCCAGCCAGCCCTATCCCGATCGGCAGATCGACGCCCTCGTGGACCTGTGCGTCGAGCTGTGCGCTCGCTTCCCGGCGATCACGCCGGAGCGGATCGTCGGCCACGAACACATCGCGGTGCCGGCCGGCCGCAAGACGGATCCGGGGCCTCACTTCCCGTGGGATCTGGTGCGCGCCCGCATCCGGCTGGGGCGGGATCGCCAGATCGCGTGACCGCCAACGCCTACCTTTGCCACCCCGTGACCGGCGACACCGCGGTGTGCGAGACGCCCGGGTATCACCCGCTGCCCGTTCAGTTCTTCAGCCGGCAGTCATGCGTCTCGGAGCTGGAGAGCCGCGGCTTCCAGAGGGTCGAGCCGGCGAGGTGAGGAGCGGAGCGGACTACAGCCCCAGGTAGGCGCGCTTGAGGCGCTCGTCGCCGAGCAGCTCGGGGCCGCGGCCGCTGAGGACGAGGTGGCCGGACTCCAGCACGGCGGCGCGGTCGGCGAGGGTCAGGGCCTGGCGGACGTTCTGCTCGACGAGCAGCACCGTCATGCCGTCGCCGTTGATCGTGCGCACGGTCTCGAAGATGCGCGATACCAGCACCGGCGCCAGCCCCAGCGTCGGCTCGTCGAGCATGAGCACGCGCGGGCGGGCCATGAGCGCGCGGCCGATGGCGCACATCTGCTGCTCGCCGCCGGAGAGCGAGCCGGCGAGCTGGGCCCGGCGATCCTCCAGCACGGGGAACATCGTGTAGACGTAGCGGAGCGTTGCATCGCGCGCTGCCCGGGCGCGCGGCGTGTGGGCGCCCAGCAGCAGATTCTCGACCACGCTCATGAAGGGGAACAGCCGGCGGCCCTCCGGCACCTGGACGATGCCGAGATCGACGCGCTGATGGGCGGGCACGCGCGTGAGATCGTGGCCGTCGAAGACGACGCGGCCCTGGCGCGGCGTCACCAGCCCCGAGATCACCCGGAGCGTCGTCGACTTGCCGGCGGCGTTGGCGCCGACCAGCGCGAACACGCGACCCTGCTCGACCTCCAGCGAGACGTCGTACAGCGCCTGGAGGTCGCCGTAGAAGGCGTCGACGCCCTCAAGCCTCAGCAAGGACGAACTCCTCGCCCAGGTAGGCGTCGATCACGCGGCGGTCGGAGGCGATCTCGCGCGGCGTGCCCTCGGCGATCTTCTCACCGTGGTGGAGCATGACGATCCGCTGGGACAGCCGCATGATGGCGGCCATGATGTGCTCGATGACGATCAGCGTGAGGCCCTCGGCGTGCAGGCGGCGGACGAGGTCGATCATCGCGGCCAGCTCGGTCGGGTTGAGGCCCGCCATCACCTCGTCGAGCAGCAGCAGGCGGGGTCGCGTGGCGAGCGCGCGGGCCACCTCCAGGCGCTTGCGTAGGGCCAGCGGCAGCGCCCGGGCGTGGGCGCCGGCGTGGGGGCCGAGGCCGCAGATCTCGATCACGCGCTCGGCGTCGGCGCGCGCCTCGCGAACCGACGCCCG